>NZ_DGRS01000057.1:0-24061 GCF_002391155.1 Megasphaera sp. UBA4382
GCAGTTGTGTAGATCCAGAGAGGCATGGAGCTTCTGGCCATTCCAATTAATATTGCGGATGCGGTCCTGAAAGGAACGGGGCTGTTTTTTTTCTGTGCCGTCCTTCTTTTCTTCATCCTGGGTCAGGATATCCAGGTGATTCTTTTCATCGAAGTATGCGACGATTGTCGCATCATTGAGGGTGATGTTGGTCAGTGTCGTCGATTTGATGGAACGGGTAATGATGTCCCAGGGACGTACGCTGAGACTACCGTCGGGAACGTAGAGAATGAGATGTCCGTCCGGGTCTTTCCAGACCAGATTGGTAAACTGGACATACCCTGTAATGTGCGGTGCCAGTGTTTCTACGGTAACGGTACCGCGGAGCATAGTCTGGCGGGCCATGGTGTGATTGAACAGGCGGGCTGCGCCGTGAATGGCTGCAAATACCAGGGCACAGAAGAGGACAGAACAGAAAATGAGGACAATCAGCGTCCGCTTCAGTGCCTTTTTATGCTGGCAGCACCCTTTCTTCACTGCATTGAATCCGTTCAATCTGGCTGCCTTCTCCGGACAGATGCCGGAGGTAATTGTATGATGGAATTCATGGTCCTCACCTCGTTGTAAGCATAGCATGGGACGCCCTTTTTTGCAATGCGGAAAGGAGTACACAATCCGGCCCCTTTATGGTATAGTAAATACGATATACTATAATAGAAAATGACGGGAGTGATATGAGATGATTCAGACGATTTATCTGGCAGGTGGCTGTTTCTGGGGTCTGCAGAAATTTTTAGATCAATTTGACGGTGTACAAGAAACGGAAACGGGGTATGCTAATGGCCGGACAGTAATGCCGACTTATGAAGACGTAAAATCCCAGCGGACCGGTCATACAGAAACAGTCAGGGTAACCTATGATGATGAAATATTGCCGACGGGACAATTGCTGGATTATTATTTTATGGTCATCGATCCGCTGTCGGTGAATAAGCAGGGGGAAGATGAAGGTATCAATTACCGGACGGGGATTTATTATGAAAACCCTGCCTTATTGACCGATATCCGCAAAGTCGTCAATCACGTAGCGGAAAAAGTGGGCCGTTCCCTGGCCGTCGAAGTGCTGCCGCTGCAGAATTTCTTCAAAGCAGAAGAATATCATCAGAAATATCTGGATAAAAATCCCGGCGGATACTGTCACATCAACCCGGCTATGATGCATATCCACGACCGGATTAAAAAAGGATAATTCCTGCCTGGACGTGAACACCCCGGTGTCCGTGCACGACACCGGGGCGTTCGGGGATTATGTTGGATGTTCTATCCTAAAACCGGACAAATGTCTGGCAGGGACGGGCTGATTCCGGCAGGATGGCCTTTATGCGGGCGGCGTGGCTGATCATCTTTTTTCTGCCGTTCTTTGCGCTTGTATGCGGCCATATTCATTTCAAGGATTTTTTCCATATGCATGACATACATGGTATTCGCCCCCCTCTTGCGAAATACGGTAATAAAAAAACATAAAGACACGATGTGGGATAGACATCGTCGTCTTTATGTTTGAACATATTATAAATTAAACGATTAACTTTGTCAATGATAAAATATTAAAATATCAAAGGAAATGTGGAATAATGATGAAAAAAGCAATGGCAAGCGACTTTGACAACACATTGTATTTTATGTTTCTCGATGAACCGTACCGCAAGGGTGACCGGGAATCCATCCGGGATTTCCAGCAGGCAGGCGGCTTGTTTGGCGTCAGTACAGGCCGGTCTCTCCGGGGCGTGCGTCAGGCGGCCGGGGACGATGTGCATTTTGATTTCTATATCCTGGCAACGGGGGCGTTGGTTCTCGATGGCAATTTGCAGGTACTTATGAAGAAAACCGTATCCCGGGACTGCGTCGAAGAAATATATGACCGCTACGGACGACGGGCGGATACGGTCATTCAGGCCAATGATACGGTTTATACGCTGACGCCGCCTAAATTCCCGGGGCAGACACGGATCATGTCCTTTGCCGATCTGGCAGGCAGTGACATCTACGGCATCTCTTTTTATGCTGGCAGTGATGAGGCAGCCCAGTCGATTGCCAGAGATATCCAGCATGAGTATGGAAATATACTGACTGCCTATGCCAATACGAGTGTTGTCGATGTCGTAGGGGCTGACTGCTCTAAGGGAACGGGACTTATGGCAGTCAGAGAGAAGCTGGCCATCTGTACGATGGGGGCCATCGGGGACTCGTATAATGATACGCCTATGCTCAAGGCAGCCGATGTTTCTTTTACTTTCTCTTATGCGCCAGAACCGGTACAGCAGGCGGCTACCCATATTGTCTCATCGGTCCGGGAAGCACTGGCATATTTGTAAGAGAGGCGGATTGTTTTTTTCTGGACCATTTCGTATAATAGAAACGAATAATCTGTTTTAATATTTTGGGAAAAGAGGGAACGGATATGATATTTTTAAAAAATGACTATAGCCTGGGTGCGCATCCACAGGTCTTTCAGGCACTGGCTGATCAGAATCTGACGCCCAGCGACAGTTATAGCAATGATACATTCTGTACAGAAACGACACAGCTCGTGCGCCAGATTACAGGGCAGCCTGATGCTGACGTGCATTTCATTGCCGGTGGTACGCTGACAAATCTGGTTTGCCTGGCTGCCTTTATGCGTCCCTATGAAGCGGTCATCGCTGCCGAATCATCTCATATCTATACCCATGAAACCGGTGCCATCGAAGCGACAGGCCACAAAGTGCTGCCCGTTCCGACGACGGACGGCAAAGTGTCTCCGGAAGACGTGGACAAAGTCGTTGCCTTCCACGATATGGAACAGATGGTACTGCCCCGGGTGGTCTACATTTCCGATACGACGGAAATGGGCGCCGTCTATACGCTGGATGAATTGAAGGCCTTGCGTGCATGCTGCGACCGCCATGGACTGTATCTGTATATTGACGGGGCACGCCTGGCTATGGCACTGGGCTCTTCCTATAATGATGTCACTCTTAAGGATATGGCGGCTCTGGCAGATGCCTTTTATTTTGGCGGTACGAAATGCGGTGCCCTTTTCGGCGAAATGGTGGTCATCGTCAACGATACGCTGAAACCGCATTTCCGTTCCATTATGCGGCAGAACGGAGCTCTTTTTGCCAAAGGGATGCTCCTGGGAATCCAGTTCCAGGCACTGTTAAAAGACGACCTGTATACGAAACTGGGGCGTCAGGCAGATGCGATGGGACAGAAGCTGGCTCATGGCATTGGAGCGAAAGGATATGAATTTGCTTATACGCCGGTTTCCAATATGATATTCCCTGTCATGACACGCGAAAAGGCAGCGGAACTAGCTCAGAACGTCATGTTTGAAAAATGGCTGGATAATGCCGATGGGACACAGACTATACGGTTCGTTACCAGCTGGGCTACGACGGAAGACGATATTGATGGCCTGCTGGCCTTATTGTAATTGCCGATGAAGACATTCAGATGTACGGGAGGATGGTATGATTTCTAAGGAAGAGTTATTGAAATTACAGAACGGCAGTGATGTCCGTGGTATCGCTATTGAAGGCATAGCAGGGGAGAAGGTCAATCTTCTGCCGGAAGCGGTAAACCGCATTACTGCCGGATTTGTCACATTTCTGGAAGACCGGCTGGGGAAAAAGGCAGATCAGCTGCAGATTGCTGTTGGTCATGATTCGCGCATATCGGCAGACAAGCTGAAGGACGCTCTGTTCCAGACACTGACGGCCATGGGCGTGACGGTATATGACTGTGGTCTGGCTTCGACGCCGGCCATGTTCATGTCCATCGTCTTCCCGCAGACAAATATGGACGGATCTATCATGATTACCGCAAGTCATCTGCCGTATAATCGTAACGGCCTGAAATTTTTTACGGAAAAAGGCGGGTTGGAAAAAGCGGAAATTACCGATGTCCTGACACGGGCCGGTTCTGAACCGGTACGCAGCGGTGACATCACAAAGGTACAGCCACTGGATATTATTTCCCTGTATACGGCTCATCTGCGCGGACTCATCTGTAAAGCGCTGGATACGGCTGGAAGTCAGCCTCTTTCGGGGATGCATATCATCGTCGATGCCGGCAATGGCAGTGGCGGATTCTTTGCCAGCCAGGTTCTGGCGCCGCTCGGGGCCGATACAACAGGGAGCCAGTTCCTCGAACCGGACGGCCATTTTCCGAACCATATTCCCAATCCGGAAAATGCCGAAGCTATGGCCAGCATCCGCCAGGCTGTCCTGGACAATAAGGCAGATCTGGGACTCATTTTCGATACGGACGTAGATCGCATGAGTGCTGTCCTTTCCGATGGGGAGGCCGTGAGCCGCAATGCCCTGATCGCCATGATGGCGGCTATTCTGGCACCGGATTATCCTGGCAGTACCATTGTGACGGACTCCGTGACCAGTGACGAATTGACAACATTCTTGCAGGATCATCTGCACCTCGTCCATCACCGGTACATGAGAGGTTATAAAAATGTCATCGATGAATGCATTCGTCTCAATCAAAAGGGCATCGTATCTCCTCTGGCTATTGAAACATCCGGTCATGGCGCTCTCAGTGAAAACTATTACCTCGATGACGGAGCCTATCTGGCTGTCAAACTGATCATTGCCGCTGCCCGTGCCCGGGCACAGGGAAGCAGTCTGGGCAGTCTTATCAAAGAGTTGGGAGAACCGGCAGAAAGCAAGGAATACCGGCTTAAAATTTCTGGCGAAAAGGCAGGAGACTATGGAAAACAAGTTCTGGAAACCGTTGAAAAGCGGGCGGCTGCAGCCGGGATTGGCATTGCCAGCCCGTCTTATGAAGGCGTACGACTCCTGTTTCCCAATGGCTGGGCCCTGCTGCGCATGTCTCTCCATGATCCCAATATGCCTCTCAACGTAGAAAGCAGGGATGTGGGTGGCTGTCGCATGATTGCCAATCAGATACGTCCCTTGCTGGCAGGCTTTGACCGGCTGGACCTCCGCGTCCTTGACGATTGATGCCATGAAACTGGAACTCTTCTTTGCTATTCTCTTTGCCCTCATGGTGCTTCAGATTCTGGGTGCCAGGCTGCAGGTACGCCAATATCAGGCGGCAGTCCGGCGTCTGCGCCAGCGGGGGAATGTAGGGATAGGCGGCCGAAAAGGCCGTTTCGGTCCGGGATGCATCGTTCTCCTTGCCTGCAGTGGCGATGGAACTATCGTAGGTGCTGAAGTCATGCAGGGCATGACCATTTTCAGCCGCTTTCATGCTGTGCCGGACCTGTATGGACAATCGGTATATGATCTGAAACGGGAATATGAATCTCTGCCCGATAAGCGGCGCCGTCATTATAAGGGATATGAACAGGCTGTGGATGCGCTGATCCACCGCTTGTCTGATTCCGACGAAGGTTCTGCTGAACCTGCCCCTATACAAAATAGTAATTAATAAAAGTTTTCCATTGATAGATATTTTCTAAATTTTAATTTTATGCTATACTAAGGGTGTACTAAAAATTCATTCCCTAATTATATATCGTGCAGAAGGAGGCGCCCTTATGGTAGTAGAATCGGTAAAGAAAATCAGACATATAGCATCGGAAGTATTCAAAGGTTATGCCAATAACACGACAGGCGGCTGCTGTGGCGTGTCGTTGCCAGAAGAACAACAACAGGAACTCAGGCGCCTGAAAGAAGGCGCCCAGGCAAAAAGAGCTGTCAAATGACAGCTCTTTTTAAGTACCGATGCTAAACGTACGTTCATGATACGATAAGTTTCTGAAAAAACGTTATCAGGAGAACCTGGAAACAGGAATTGACAGGAAAGAACTGATACGATAAACTGGACATGATATAACGCACGACGGGGACACCACCTAAGGTGTCAGACGCCGTGTGTTTTTTTATATGATTGTGAGGTGTGTTCAATTGCATATTATACTCAATGGAAAACCTGATACCTGTGAAGAAACGAGTTTGTCAGCCCTGAAAGCGGCCCGCGGGTCGGGACGGGAAATTACCATCGTCAATGGATTTGCTACCAGTGAGGATCTGTCCCTTCAGGAAGGCGATGAAATTTACTTTATCCCAAAAGACCGGCTGCCACCCCGGGATGCGCTGGAAGCCATGATGTGCTCCCGGCATACGCCCCGGGTCCATCACAAAGTACATGCCGGACATGTCGCAATATGCGGCCTGGGAGGCCTTGGTTCCAATGCTGCCATTTATCTGGCCCGTACTGGTGTCGGCCATCTCCATCTGCTCGATTTCGATACCGTCGATGCCAGCAACCTGAACCGCCAGTCCTATATGATCCGTGATTTGGGAGCCTATAAGACCGATGCCCTGGAAAGGCAGATACGGGATATCAACCCGTTCATCGATGTCCGGACGGACTGCGTACGTCTCACCGAAGAAAACGCTCCCCGCCTTCTACAGGATGACTGGATCATCTGCGAAGCCTTTGACAATCCTGATGCCAAGACCATGCTGGTCTACACCATATTGGAACAATGCCCGGACAAATACATCGTTTCTGCATCGGGAATGGCAGGCTATGGAGACAGCAACGATATACAGACGAAAAAAATTACCAGCCACTTTTATATCTGTGGCGACCAGGCCCGCAATGCCCGGCCCGGAAGGGGCCTCATGGCTCCCCGTGTCGCCATCTGCGCAGCCCACGAAGCCAATCTCATCGTACAACTGCTCGTAGATGAGATGTAACAATAGAAAAATTTATTGTAATAAAAGCATTTCCTGTTGAGGGAAGTGCTTTTTTTCGGGATATAGTTTAATTTTAATTGGGATACATACGGGCATCAAAGTGACCAATGCAAATATTATTGATAGATACGCACCTTTAGTGTATAATCACTTGAATTTTGACGAAATTTTGTTTCAGTGAAACATGATGTGTATCAAAAAAGCAAGGGGTGACACATTTTACGGTGGTATCAGAAAAGAGTAATTCCAAGAAATATAATATTTGTCTCGTTTCTCCCGATCCCAGTATTTCCCGTACGACAGAGCAGGTTGTTCAGGAATTGGGGGATGATTTGCGCTGTAACGTGATTATCATCGATGGGAATGTAAAAACAGCGGTCCGTCATGTGAAACCCTATGTAGAAAAGGGGATTGATGCCATTATCAGCCGGGGCGGTACGGCCATAGCATTGACCAGGGCGTACCCTCAACTGCCGGTTATCGCTATCCAGATAGAAGCAACAGATATCTTAAAAGCGATTCAGGGCATTCCCGATGGTACAAAAATCGGGTTTATCAGCTATAGTGAAGTGATTTATCAATATCAGGCATTGGCCGAATTGATGGGAGTTCACAAAATCACCTTTTTCCGTTTGTTTCATTTGGGAGATGAAGATACAGTTATTGAACAATATGTCAGGGATGCATGGAAACAAGGAATAGAAGTACTTATAGGGAGTATTCATGTACGGGAATATGCA
Organism: Megasphaera sp. UBA4382; assembly: GCF_002391155.1. Lineage (NCBI taxonomy): Bacteria > Bacillati > Bacillota > Negativicutes > Veillonellales > Veillonellaceae > Megasphaera > Megasphaera sp. UBA4382. The sequence goes on from NZ_DGRS01000057.1 coordinate 7,445, forward strand.
AAGAAATATAATTTGCGTTTTGTCTTTTTAGAATCCGGTAAGGGGGCTGTTTTACGTGCTATACGGGAAGCGGCATCGGCTATTCTGGTACGCTGGCAGGACCGTGAAGAATTTAAGCTGATTTCTAATATCGTGGATTATACGTTTACAGGAACTGCTGTTTTTGATAAACGGGGGATGTTGCAGAAATGGAATCCTGCCTTTGCCTCTATGTTTGCGGGTGAACCTGGGACGGACTGGAAAGTCCGGATACCCATTATTTTTTCTTCCAGCCGTCTGCAAAAAATTTTAAATGGCTCCGTTCCAGGTGGTGGGGAAATTCTCCGTACAGAAGAACGGGATTATGCTGTCACCTGGCAGCCCGTCTGGGAAGGGGCCCAGCTGGTGCGGGCCATTGCCTTCGTCCAGCCAGTGGAGCAGGTGCAATCTTACGCGCAGTCTATCCGCAAAAAGCAGCATGGGGAAGGATTGATTGCTTATTATACACTGGATGATATAATTGGAAAATCGCTGGCCATCCGGCAGGTCAAAAGAGAGATTTTGAAATATGCCGGTACCCATTCCAACGTTTTGATTACCGGTGAATCGGGAACAGGGAAAGAAATGATTGCCCAGGCGATTCATAATCTGAGTCAGTGCAGTAAAGGACCTTTTGTGGCCATCAACTGTGGAGCTTTTACGGAAAGCCTGTTAGAGAGTGAATTGTTTGGGTATGAAGAAGGTACATTTACCGGTGCCCAAAAAGGCGGTAAAGCCGGTGTTTTTGAATTAGCTGATGGGGGGACACTGTTTCTGGACGAAATCGGGGACATGCCTTATATTTTGCAAAACCGCCTGCTCCGTGTTCTTCAGGAAAAGGCTGTCATGCGTGTAGGTGGCAGCAAAGTGATTCCTGTTAATGTCCGGATTATTGCAGCTACCAATCAGGAGCTGGAAAAGGCTATTGAAGAAAAGAAGTTCCGCCTGGATCTGTACTATCGTCTGGATGTGTTGCGTATCCGCGTACCGGCATTGCGGGAACGGGATGGAGATATTTCATTACTGGCCCGGATTTTCCTGGCTAATCTCAATAAAGAGTATGGCCGGAACAAAGAATTTGACAAAGATGTGCTGCATTATTTAACGACCCTTCCATGGCCGGGGAATATACGGCAATTAAATAATATAGTAGAGAGAATGGTGTTATTATCTGAAGGCAGAATCATCACTATGAATGATGCGGCAGAAGCGTTGGAACTGGGACATAATCCAGAAAAAGGAGCGTCTAAAAAAATTGATACAGAGCAAATAGAAGGTCTGCTCAGCGAAGGTAAGAGCTATGCAGAAATAGCGGAACTCCTGGGGGTCAGCCGCTCTACTTTATGGAGATACAGGCGCAAGAAAAAGTGAAGTATGCCGGTAATCAATCAGAAAGGAACTGAATATGGACTATAAAGTATGTGTCGTTGCGCCTAATGAGCATATTTCTCATACAGTACATGAGCTGGTGGAAGAACTAAAACACGAACTGCAGGGAAAAATTATCATCGTAAACGGAGATATGGAAAATGGTGTCCGCAATGCTAAAAGCGTCATTGAACGGGGTGTGGATGCTATCATCAGCCGTGGAGGAACAGCGTATTTATTATCACAGGTATATACCCGTGTTCCGGTTATTGCCATTCAAATCGACGCGTTGGATATATTAAAAACAGTACGCCGTATCGGTGAAGATAAACATATTGGGTTCATCAGTTATAGCAATGTCATTTATCAATACCAGGCAATGGCTGAAGTGCTGGGTGTCAATAAAATACCCTATTTTCAATTTGTCGATTACGGGGAAGAATATCGGATTGAACAATTTGTACAGGAGGCGAAAGAATGTGGTGTAGATATATTGATTGGCGGTGCCCATGTACAGGATTATGCGAAAAAGTATGGCATATCCTCTGTCTTTCTGGAATCAGGAAAGGATACGGTCCTGAAAGCAATCCGTGAAGCGGAAACAGCTATTATAGTAAGGCGGAAAGAGCAGGAAAATTTAAAAATCATTAATGATATCGTCGATCATGCTTATATAGGTATCGTCGTATTTGATAAGCATTGCCATGTAAAAAAATGGAATACGACTTTTCTCTCTATGTTTCCACAACTTTTGCAATTTGGTACGGAGAATCTGGAAGAACAAATCAGACATATTTTTGTTGCATCTCAAATAAAGGATGTATTAAAAGGGAAAATTCCCGACATGGGTGAAGTACTGAGTATAGGAAACCGTACTTATGCACTCCGTTGGCATACCATTCTGGACAAATACCGAATTACCGGGGCTACAGCCTTTATACAGGAAACGGAAGAACTGCAGTCATATGCCCGGTCCATGCGGAAAAAATTACAAGAAAAGGGATTGGTGGCCCGGTATACATTAGATGATATCGTAGGCCGGTCTCTGGCGGTCAGAAAAGTCAAAAGAGAAGCATTGAAATATGCAGGCACTCGTTCGACCGTTCTAATCACGGGAGAATCAGGTACAGGCAAAGAGATGCTGGCCCAAGCTATCCATAATTTGAGCGACCGCCGTCACGGACCCTTTGTAGCTATCAATTGTGGTGCTTTTACGGAAAGTTTACTAGAAAGTGAAATATTTGGATACGAAGAAGGGACATTTACCGGTGCAAGAAAAGGTGGGAAAGCCGGTGTTTTTGAACTGGCTGATGGGGGGACACTGTTTCTGGATGAAATCGGGGACATGCCCTACGTTTTGCAAAACCGGCTGCTCCGGGTCCTTCAGGAAAAGGCTGTCATGCGTGTAGGTGGCAGCAAAGTCATTCCTGTTGATGTCCGGATCATTGCGGCTACGAATCAGAAACTGGAACAGGCTGTGGAAGAAAAGAAATTCCGCCTTGATTTATTTTATCGCCTGGATGTACTTCGCATACGAATGCCGGCATTACGGGAACGAACCGGTGACATTCCTTTGTTGTCCCGTGTATTCCTTGCTAGTCTGAATCAAAAATACAAAACAGAGAAATCCTTTGCTCCGGAAGTTCTGCGGTTTTTAAATAGTCAGGAATGGCCGGGTAATGTCAGGCAGTTGATGAATACGATTGAACGGATGGTACTGCTTTCTGATGGATATACTATTACGTTACAAAATGTACAAGGAGTATTAGATGTCGTGCCGGATAAAGAGGCGAGTGAAGAGCATATCACACTGAATAAGATAAGAAAATTATCGAAGGAAGGGAAGACGTATAGCCAGATTGCTTCTATATTAGGCATCAGCCGCTCAACATTATGGAGATTCCGGCAAAAAGAAAAAATATGATTGAAAGATAATCGATAAATAAACCGTTACATGTTTTATGCAACGGTTTGTTTGTTTCATAGATGTCTCTTTGAACCATTACCTAATAGCATGACATACTTGCCAATGCGATAAAATGCGTATTTTTTCACATAGATATAGTTGGTATGAATATTTCATATAAATTATCGATTGCATTGTGAATGCGCAAGATACACTAAAGGAGGAGTACTGTTATGATTAATGCAATGATTATCGATGAAAAAGACAACGTTGCTGTCGTCATCGAACCGGTAAAGAAAGGGGATACGGTTTCTTATGTGGACAAAAACAAGAAGACCGTTTCTTTTACTGCTGTAGAAGACATCCAGATTTATCACAAAATCGCTATCAAGGATATCCCTGCTGATGAACCAGTTGTTAAGTATGGTGAACATATCGGCCATGCTGCACGGGATATCAAACAAGGCGAACATGTACACGAACACAATGTCAAAGCCGTTCGTGAAAATTTGGGCTAAGAGGAGGAAATCATAATGAAATTTTGGGGTTATAAACGTCCGGATGGACGCGTAGGTATCCGTAACTATGTATTAATTCTGCCGGCCAGTGTCTGTGCTTCTGATACGACCCGGATTATCGCTTCCCAGGTTAATGGCGCCGTTACCTTCAACAATCAGAACGGCTGTTCCCAGGTACCGCCTGATCAGCAGTTTACGATGGACGTAGAAGCCGGCTATGCTGCCAACCCGAACGTCTATGGTACGGTCGTCGTTTCTCTGGGCTGCGAAAACTGTCAGATGGACCTGGTAGTCAAAGCTATCCAGGAACGGACGAACAAGCCGCTCAAACAGGTCATTATCCAGGAAGAAGGCGGTACGCTGAAAGCTATCGACAAAGCGGTCCGCTATGCCAAGGAAATGGTACAGGAAGCCAGCATGCTGCGCCGTGAAGAATGCGACATGAGCAAACTCATCGTCGGTACCGAATGCGGCGGTTCCGACCCGACATCGGGCCTGGCTGCCAATCCGACTATCGGCGAACTGAGCGATCGTCTCGTTGACCTCGGTGCTACGTCTATCCTGAGCGAAACGACGGAATTCATCGGTGCTGAACATATCCTTGCCCGCCGTGGTAAAGATGAAAAAGTAAAAGAACAGATCCTCGGTATCGTACACCGTTATGAACATGCCCTGCAGCTCGTCGGCGAAGAAGTCCGCGAAGGCAATCCGAGCCCTGGCAATAAAGCCGGTGGTCTGACGACGCTGGAAGAAAAATCGCTGGGATGCATCCATAAAGGTGGCCATCGCACGATTCAGGCTGTATATGACTATGGTAAACAGGTCGATACGACAGGTCTGGTCATCATGGATACTCCGGGGAACGACCCATCTTCTGTAGCCGGCATGGTTGCAGGCGGCTGCCAGGTATGCGTATTCTCTACGGGCCGTGGCACACCGACAGGCAATCCGATCGTACCGGTCATCAAAATCACGGGTAACAAAATTACGTTCCAGAATATGGAAGACAATATCGATTACGATGCCAGCCCGGTTATCTATGGCAAAAAGACCATGGGTGAACAGGGTGATGAACTCCTGGCTATGACCATGGAAGTCGTCAACGGCAAGCAGTCTAAAGCAGAATCTCTGGGATATACGGAAATGGCCATTGCCCGTGTCTGCAACTACGTCTGATATCACTATCAAATCAGGCAGAATGAAGTAGAGAAGGGCCTGTCCAACAGGCCCTTCATACTGGATATGATGAATTCATTAGAGGAGAATAGCTATGATTAAGGATTTCTTAAATAAAGTGCCTGCCGGCATGATGGTTGTTCCCATGCTGATTTCGGCTTTTATTAATACTTTTTTCCCGGACTTATTTAAAATCGGCGGCTTTACCCAGGCCGTATTTACCACAGCTGGTACGGCTGGCATCATCGGTGCCCAGCTGGTCTGCATGGGTGCCCAGCTCCGTGTCACCGAATTATTTGCCGTTGTGCGCCGTGGCGGAACGTTATTGATTTCTAAATTCCTCATTGGTGCTGCCATTGGCATTTTTGTTGGTAAAGTATTTGGTATGGATGGTATCCTCGGTCTGACGACACTGGCTATCATCAGTGCCGTTACGAATAGTAATGGTTCCCTCTATCTGGCTCTCATGTGCACCTATGGTGATGAAGTAGACCAGACCTCTATGAGCCTTCTGTCTATCAATGATGGCCCGTTCCTGACGCTGGTAGCTCTCGGCGCTTCTGGCATGGCCAACGTTCCGTTTATCGCTCTGATTGCTGTTTTAGGACCTATCATCTTCGGTATGATCCTTGGCAACCTCGATAAGAAGATGACCGAATTCCTGGCTCCTGGCGTTACTATGCTGATTCCTTTCGTCGGTATCTGCCTCGGTGCCGGTATCAATATCTCGGCTATCGTAACAGGCGGTGCATCTGGTATTCTTCTCGGTATCATTACCATCTGCATCAGCGGCCCGTTCGTCGTCTTCTGCGACCGCATGATCAACCGTCGTCCCGGGTATGCTGGCTGGGCTGTTACGACGACGGCAGGCAATGCTATTGCCGTTCCTGCTATGGTAGCAGCTGTTGACCCGACCTGGGCCCCTTATGTAGCCATTGCAACGACGCAGGTAGCAGCATCTACTGTACTTACAGCTATTTGCATTCCCTTTATCACCAGCTGGTGGGCAAAAAAATATGGTTGTCCACAAATTCCCTTGAAAAAAGAGGAACCTAAACCAGCAGAATCATAAGTTCCTCATGATAGAATACAGTAATCTGTATTACTATAAACTATGCATTATACCACTAAGAAAAAACCGCAGTGTGAAGCAATTTTGTTTCACGCTGCGGTTTTTTCTTTAGAGTTAAACGGGACGTTCATAGGTATATTGAAACGTTTGTTCGCATATGATATAATAAAACAGAACAAATGTTCTTACACAAGGGGGCGAAACAATGGGACGGACCTATGTTGCCATAGATTTGAAATCTTTTTATGCTTCTGTTGAATGCCGGGAGAGAGGGCTGGATCCCCTGACGACGTATCTGGTGGTAGCGGATCAGAGCCGTACCGATAAGACCATCTGCCTTGCCGTGTCGCCGGCTTTGAAGAGCTGGGGCATTCCCAGTAGGCCGCGGCTTTTTGAGGTCATACGGGCTGTTCAGGACATCAATGTCCGGCGAAAGGTAAAGTTGGGAAGAGGGTTTACGACGGTATCGTATGATGACCGGGATGTGCGGGCCCATCCCGATGTAGGCCTGGTATATCACATTGCCCGGCCGCGGATGGCGTTATATTTGCAGTACAGTACGAAAATTTATGGTATGTATCTTCGCTATGTGGCACCGGAAGATATCCATGTATATTCTATTGACGAAGTATTGATGGATGTGACGGCGTATCTGAGCTTGTATGGCATGACGGCCCGGGAGCTGGCAGAACGCATGGTACAGGATGTACTGCAGGAGACGGGAATTACGGCGACGGTAGGAATCGGAAACAATCTCTACCTGGCTAAGGTGGCGATGGATATCATGGCTAAGCATCTGCCCGGTGATTCCCATGGAATGCGCATTGCCAGTCTCGATGAAATTTCATACCGGCAGCTTTTGTGGCAGCACCGGCCTCTGACAGATTTCTGGCGTATCGGCCGGGGAATTGCGCAGAAGCTGGAAGAAAACGGACTATATACGATGAAAGACATTGCCCGGATTTCCCGGAAAGAGGAAGCATTTCTTTATAAACTGTTTGGCATTCAGGCAGAGCTTCTCATTGATCACAGCTGGGGATACGAGCCTTGTACGATAGAGGACATCAAACGATGGCGTCCCCAGAAACATAGTGTGGGTTCGGGACAGGTACTGCATCATCCGTATGATACGGAGAAAGCCCGCCTTATTGTTTGGGAAATGGCCGAAGCCCTGTCGCTGGAACTGGTAGACAAGGGGCTGGTGACAGAGATGCTGGTCCTGAATATTGGCTATGACCGGATCAGCCTAAAACAGGATAGGGCCTATACGGGGGATATTGTCCATGATTCCTATGGAAGAGTTGTACCCAAACATGCCCATGGTACGATACATCTGGGAGTACAAACCACTTCGACCAGACTGATTACTGAAGGAGCCGTACGTTTGTATGACCGGATTATCGAACCTCGATTATGGGTCCGACGCGTTTGTTTGACGGCTGAACATGTCAGGGATGAACGGGGTGTGTTGTATGAAATGGATACGCTGTTTGATAGTCCATCGGGGATGACCAGAGAAGAATCGGAGCGGGAACGGCGGCAGCAGCATGCGATTTTGCATATCCAGAAACGATTTGGGAAAAATGCCATCATCAAAGGACGGAATCTGGAAGAAGGAGCGACGACAAGAGACCGGAATGAACAGATAGGAGGGCATCGCGCGTGAGCGAAGAAGACGAATTATGGAGCTACCCATATGAGGGGGTGCGCTGTCATCGCCACATGTCCCGACAGGCGCGGGCAGCCCAGTTTGCTCCCTTTGCTGCATTGGAAGGGTATGAAGAGGCAGTAGCGGAGGCATCGCGATATACGGAAGATAAACCGGAATTATCTGAAGAACAGCGGCAGGAACTGGACCAAATCTGGCAGAGTTTATGCAGACGGGGATTGGAACATTCCTGCCTGCGCATCACGTATTTTCAAGAGGATTTACGAAAACACGGCGGTATATGGCGTACGGCCATCGTGCAGTGCAAGAAACTGGACCGTATCAAACGGTGTCTGATTACCAGGGAAGGGCAGAAAATCCCTTTGGACTGCATCTATCAGGTCGGCCTGGCATGACAGGCATATCCTCGTAAAAAAAATAAAAAAATCTCCAGACCCGAAAGTCTGGAGATTTCTATAAATCATTGGTCGGAACGGCGAGATTTGAACTCGCGACCTCTTCCACCCCAAGGAAGCGCGCTACCAAGCTGCGCCACGTCCCGCTGACCTTTTAATTTTACTGAATTTGACAGCACTTGTCAAGGATATATTTCAAAATTATTTCCCCTGACATGAGAAATGGTGAACAGGGGTATGAGGGATAGAGACTTATACCCTTGTTTCGGTATAACTAATATGACATCATCAAATATTGACGGTTATCTATATAAATGATATAATCCGTTACATAGATAAATATCTATGTAACGGAGGCGGTTTTATGGATATAATGGAGATTGCTAACATCAACAAAGCTCTCAGCAGTCCTGTCCGGCTGCAGATTATTGCCATGCTGGCCGGTGGAGAACAGTGTGCCTGCCGCATTCTGGAACGTTTCGCTATTACCCAGCCGACGCTGTCCCATCATATGCATGTCCTCTGTGACTGTCATCTGGTCCGGGACCGCAAACAAGGCCGCTGGCATTATTATGCTCTTGATGAAGAATGTATCCGTTGTCTGGCTTCGTTTTTTCAGGAACTCGTCCAACGGGAAAAGCGGGAAGGGCAGACACCTTGTGATGAATGCTGATAGGAGGAATATACTATGAATGAAATCGTAGAACAAGTCAAAGAATATTATGGTAAGGTGCTGGATGGAACGAAAGACCTCAAAACGAAAGCCTGCTGCTGTTCTTCCACGGGACTGCCCAAAGAAGTGCGGGAAGCGCTCAGCCTCATTGATGATGAAATCGTGACTCACTATTATGGCTGTGGGTCACCGATTCCTCCCCTGCTGGAGGGCATGACCGTACTGGATCTGGGATGCGGCACTGGCCGCGACGTTTACGTAGCCAGCAAACTGGTCGGCGAAAAAGGCCATGTCATCGGCGTCGATATGACCCAGGAACAGCTCGATATTGCCCTGCGCCATGAAGAAGAGCAGTATAAGCGCTTTGGGTATAAGACCTCGAATGTGGAATTTAAAAAGGGATACATTGAAGATTTGAAATCTCTGGGAATTGCCGATAATTCCATCGATGTGGTCATTTCCAACTGCGTCATTAATTTGTCACCGTACAAACAGAATGTATTCAATGAAATCTGGCGTGTCCTCAAACCGGGTGGTGAACTGTACTTTTCCGATGTCTTTACAGACCGCCGCATTCCCGATGAACTCTATGCCGACCCGGTACTGCACGGTGAATGCATCAGCGGCGCCATGTATTTTGAAGATTTCCGACGCATGCTGAATAAAGCGGGATTCATGGATTTCGTCTACATGTCTATCCGCAATTTTGACCTGGGAAATGAAGCGATTGAAGAAAAAGTCGGCTTTGCCCATTTTTCGGAACGGACGGTTCGGGTATTCAAACTGACTGATTTAGAAGATGCCTGCGAGGATTATGGTCAGGCAGCGGTGTACCGCGGTACGATCCCCAATCATCCCCATGCCTTTGATTTCGATATGAATAACCACTTCGTGACGGGAAAGCCCATGCTGGTCAGTGGCAATCTGGCCTCCATGCTTTCGGAAACGCGGTACGCTCCGGCCTTTACCGTCTACGGTGACCGGTCCGTCCATTTCGGTCCCTTTGGCGTTACTCCCGTGGCAGATGACGCCGGAGATAGTGGTTGCTGCTGTTAACAGAAGAGAGGAGTAGAATATACATGATTCAGCGTATGATTACGGTAGAAAAAGAAGCATGTATCCATTGTGGCTTGTGTATCCGGGACTGCGTAGCCGCTTGTCTGGAATTTGACGAAGAAAAGATTCCCCGCTATCTGCCAGAAGGAGAACAGCGGTGCCTGGCCTGCCAGCATTGTATGCTCGTCTGCCCGAAAGGAGCTCTGTCCTTTGGCGGACTGCAACCGGAACAATGTGGTACTGTATCCTATGGGAATCATGAAGAGTTGCTGAAGCTGATAAAATCGCGGCGTAGCACCCGGGCTTATAAAAAAGAAGATTTGTCACAGGAACAGCTGGACAAACTTACGGAAATGCTGGCGTATGCGCCGACAGGGGTCAACGCGCCATCTGTTCGTTTTTCTCTGGTAGCGACGCGCAAAAAAATGGATAAAATCCGGAAGATTACATACGATTGCCTGAATACTGTTCGTGCCGATTCGCCTCTTTTTATCATAAAAGAAATGGCAGAAGCCAGCAAGCGGGCAGGGAAGGATCTGGTGTACCGGGGAGCTCCGGCCTTAGTTGTCGCTTCTGTCGATACAAAAACGGCGGCATCGGTCTGCCAGACCGTCGATCCGGTCATTGCCTTATCGTACCTGGAACTTTATGCCGCCAGCCTGGGACTGGGCACGGTCTGGGACGGCATTGCCGTAGCACTGGCCCGGACATTTCCTGAAATCGAAGCGCAGTTCCAGATCCCCCAGGGATGCAAACTGAGCTTCCTGATGGCGCTGGGAATCCCGGACATTTCCTACCAGCGGACGCCCCAGAGGACAACCGACCGGATTACCATCATCCGATAACACTATTTTGATGAACTATGAAAAGAGCTGTCTTGCGGGGGCAGTTCTTTTTTGTATATAATGAGATTATAACAATAGTGAATATCAAATCATGATATATACGAAAGGGGATGTTGTTATGGAAAATGCTGTCATAGGGATTCTTATTCCCTTTGTTGGAACGTCTTTGGGAGCGGCCTGCGTCTATGCCATGAAGCAGGAATTGGACCGCCAGGTCCAAAGGGGGCTGACGGGCTTTGCGTCGGGTGTCATGATCGCTGCTTCAATCTGGAGTCTCCTGATTCCGGCCATGGAAGAATCGGCGCCGTTGGGGAAATTCGCTTTCGTGCCGGCTGTGGCCGGGTTCTGGCTGGGCATCTTCCTGCTCCTGACCCTGGACCGGCTGGTACCGCATCTGCACATGTACAGCGAGGAGGCTGAAGGGCCGCACAGCCATTTGCAGCGGACGACGATGCTCGTTTTGGCCGTGGCGCTGCACAATATCCCCGAGGGTATGGCTGTCGGTGTCGTCTATGCGGGTCTCCTGGCCGGTCAGACGGGTATCAGTACTGCCGGGGCATTGGCCTTGTCGCTGGGCATCGCTTTGCAAAACCTGCCCGAAGGGGCTATTATCTCCATGCCGCTCAAGGCCGCCGGTGTGGGCAGGCATAAAGCCTTTCTCGGAGGCGTCTTATCGGGCATCGTAGAACCCATCGGAGCGGCCCTGACCATCGCACTGACGGCCTTCATCGTTCCGGTCCTGCCTTATCTCCTCAGTCTGGCCGCCGGGGCCATGTGCTACGTCGTCGTCGAAGAACTCATTCCGGAAATGTCGGCTGGCGAACACTCCCATATGGGCGTCCTGTCCTTTGCCCTGGGATTCACACTGATGATGGCCCTGGATGTGGCCTTGTCGTGAGATGTTTTTCATGAAGGAAAAGAGGTATCAGTGTGAAAGTACGCATTACCGATGAATTAGCCCAGCAGATTGTCGATTCAGCCAAGGTAGTCGTCGGCTGGGACGTCAATTTTATTGACTGTCATGGGCAGATTATGGCCAGTACCGATGACAAGCGCATTGGGACGTATCACAAGGCCGGCCACGCCGCCGCCCGGACCGGTCAGGTCCAGACCGTACAGGATGACCGGCCGACAGATGGTGTCAGTAAGGGCGTCAATTATCCGATTATCATGGATGGACTGGTACTGGGTGTAGTCGGAATTACGGGAGAACCAGCTGTTGTCGGCCAGTATGGTTTTTTGCTGACGAAAATATGCGAGGTATTTCTCAAGGAATACCGGCTGAGTCAGGAGGTGTTCAGCGAAGAAGAACACCGCAGCCGTCAGGTCATGGCTCTGATTTATCATGACGAAGACATGGTGCAGCAGCTGGCTGAAGACCAGCCGGCATTGGCGGGCAGCCAGTATGTCGCAGTGGTGTTCCGCTGGCATGAAGGTACACGCCGGGCCGGGGATTTCCGCCAGAAGATGGCAGAGGATTGCCAAAGCCTGGGGATAACCTTATACACGTATATTTATCCCAGTACCGTTGTCGTGCTCATTCCCAGCAAGGTCTATCCGGATTGGGACCGGAAACTGCCACGCTGGAAAGAATGGTTCTACCCGGGCATTTTTGCAGGAATCGGGACAGAAGAATCATTTCACCGTATCCACGAATCGTACCGTTTTGCCAAAATGGCCTTGCAGTCGGCAGAGGACCGACAGATTTTCTGCGTTCATGCCGACGAGATGAAGTTAGCTTTCTTGCTGCAAAGCCTGGATGGCCCGATACGCCGCCGCTATCAGAAGGACATTTGTCAGCATTTGACAGAACGAGATATCCATCTGCTACAGGTCTATTACCAACAGAATTTATCCATACAGGAGACGGCGCGGATTCTCTGTATCCATAAAAATACTCTGCAATACCGGCTGAAACGGATTGGTGAGGCGACGGGGCTCAATCCGCGGGTATTCCACGATGCCGTGACGCTTTACATTGCTACCCTTCCATGGCTTTAAGCACAAAAATACGATATATTTTTGTGCTTTATAACATAGGAAGATCATCCTCTTTTTGCTACACTGTAGGCATAGAGAAATACAGTCTTACGAGTTCGCACATAGAGGAGAGAGTATCATGAAAGTTGTCGTAGCCATTGATTCCTTGAAAAATAGTCTGACTTCTGTTGAAGCTGGCCGGGCCATTGAAGCCGGTATCCGCAAAGCTTATGGCGGTCATCCCGTCCAGGTCATCGTCAAGCCCCTGGCTGACGGTGGGGAAGGAACCGTTGAAGCCCTCGTCGATGGACTGGGCGGACAGCTCCGCTATGCCGGTATCCAGGGACCTTTAGGGGAAGTTGTGTCCTGCCCGTATGGTTACCTGCCGGGAATGGAAGCGGCCGTTATTGAAATGGCCGGGGCTGCCGGATTAGGCCTAGTACCGTCTGCACAGCGCAATCCCCTGCACACGACGACGTATGGTGTCGGCCAGGTCATGGCGCAGGCCATGGAAGCCGGCATACGCCACTTCATTATCGGACTGGGAGGCAGTTCGACCAGTGACTGCGGCGTCGGTATGCTTCAGGCTCTCGGTTATATTTTCCGAGATGCTCAGGGCCAGCCGGTCGGCACAGGCGGGCAGGAAGTAGGGCGTATCGCATCTGTAGATGATTCCCAGGTCCTGCCGGTCCTGAAAGACTGTACCTTTGATGTCGCCTGTGATGTGACCAATCCGTTATTCGGGAATTGGGGCGCTGCCTATATCTTCGGGCCTCAGAAAGGTGCGTCGCCACAGGATGTCAAAGTACTGGACGATGCCAGCCGGTCCTTTGCCGCCGTAACCCAGATGTATACCGGCCATGATTTCAGCCAGACCGCCGGTGCCGGCGCGGCTGGTGGCATGGGCTTTGCTTTCCTGGCGTATCTGCACGGACGTCTGCGCTCAGGAATCCAGATTGTCCTCGATTCCATCCGCCTGGCCGATGCTGTCAAAGATGCCGATTATGTCATCACTGGCGAAGGACGCCTCGATGCCCAGACGGCCATGGGTAAGGCCCCCATCGGCGTAGCGAAACTGGCCAAACAGTACGGCGCCAAAGTCATCGCTCTGGCAGGATGCACGACGGCTGATGCAGTCGAATGTAACCGGCAGGGTATCGATGCTTTCTTTTCTATCGTCGATAAAGCCATGCCGCTGGAAGAAGCCATGAATAAGGAAACGGCCCTGCGCAATATGACCAACACAGCGCAGCAGGTCTTTAACCTTATCCGTGCTGTCGGCTGACTTAAGATGTCCTAATTGTATAAATTCAAGGAGAATATAATATATATGCTGAAAAAAACAAAGATTGTCTGCACCTTAGGCCCAAGTTCCAATACTCCGGAAATTATCGAAAAGATGATTCAAGCCGGTATGAACGTTGCCCGTTTTAATTTCTCCCATGGTTCTCATGCAGAACATAAACAGCGCATCGACATGGTCCGCGCTGCCTCCCGGAAACTAGGCATCCCGGTTGCATTGCTCCTCGATACGAAAGGCCCGGAAATCCGCCTGGGCAAATTTAAGAATGGTTCGATCATGATGGAAGCCGGCAATGACTTTATCTTGACGGCCCGAGATGTAGATGGCGATGAAACCATTGCCTCCATGAACTATAAAGAATTACCGCGGGACGTCAAAGCCGGCGACCACATTCTCTTATCAGACGGTTTAGTCAACTTAGAAGTTGTCAGCGTCGAAGGCGAAGACATCCATACGAAGATTCTCAACAGCGGCAAGATGAGTAATCGCAAACGCATTGCCGTACCGGGCATTGCTATTAATTTGCCAGCTGTTTCCGAAAGCGATGCCGACGATATAGAATTCGGCTGCCGTATGAACATGGACTGGATCGCAGCTTCCTTCATCCAGCGCGGCAAAGATGTCCTGACGATTCGCAAGATTTTGGAGAAACACGGCAGTCATATGAAGATTGTCTCTAAAATCGAATGTCAGACAGCTGTCAACAACATCGACGACATCATCAGGATGAGCGACGGTATCATGGTTGCCCGCGGTGACCTCGGCGTCGAAGTACCTGCTGAAGAAGTGCCGATGCTCCAGAAAGTCCTCATCCACAAATGCCAGACTGCGGGCAAGCCGGTCATTACGGCTACGCAGATGCTGGAATCTATGTGCAATTACCCGCGTCCGACCCGTGCCGAAACGAGCGATGTCGCCAATGCCATCTTCGACGGTACGGACGCCATCATGCTCAGCGGTGAAACGGCTGGCGGTCTCTATCCGGTAGAAGCTGTTGAAACCATGGCCCGCGTCGCTGTCTTTACGGAAAGCAACTTCACGCCGAAAGCATATGAAGACGCCAGTTCCGAATCGACGTCAACGACTGAATCCATCGGCAAGGCTGTCGTCAAGATTGCCAAAGACCTCCACGCTGCCGCTATCATCGCCTCGACCGAACGTGGCGGCACAGCTCAGATGATTTCTAAATTCCGTCCGGAATGCTCACTTATAGCCGTATCGCCGCATGAAGCCATTGTCCGTCGATTGCAGCTCAACTGGGGCGTCCAGGCTGTTATCGGAAAAGAAGCCAGCGATACCGATGCTGTCGTCGATAACGCCATCTTTGCAGCTCTCGACAACGACCTCATCAAAGCCGGCGATCTTGTCGTTCTTACAGCCGGTGTTCCCGTTGCTACAGCCGGTTCGACCAATATGATCCGCGTACAGGTCGTTGGTGACGTCCTTCTCCGCGGTACCGGTATCGGCCGCAATTCCGCTATTGGAAAAGTCTGCATCGCTGAATCGAAAGAAGACCTGGAAAAGAACTTCAGCGACGGCTGCATTCTCGTCCTCCGTTCGGCTTGTGCTGACTTTGCAGACTATATGAAACGGGCCAGTGCCATCGTCTCTGAAGAAGCCGGACTCACCAGCGAATCGGCTATCGTCGCCATTACCCTTGGTATTCCGACTGTCGTCGGTGCAGCTCATGCCTCAGACACACTGGAAAACGGTGAAATTGTCACTGTAGATGCCAGCCGCGGCACCATTTTTCGCGGCGAAGCAAACGCACGGTAGTAAATAACCGGGGAGGGCTGATAATGAATCTGACAATCTTAGGGACGGGAAATGCGACGGTGACTCATTGTTATAATACGTGTTTTGTCCTCGATGAAGGTGATCAATACCTGCTCATCGATGGCGGCGGCGGGAACGGTCTCTTGCAGCAGCTGGAAAAGGCTCATTTGCGCTGGCGGGATATGCGGACGGTCTTTGTCACGCACAAGCACATGGACCATCTTCTGGGGATCCTCTGGCTCATGCGTATGATGTGCCAGTCCTGGCGGCGCGGGACCTACGATGGCGAAGCCATTATCTACGGTCACGAGGAAGTCGTTTCCCTGTTGCACGCGATGGGAAACGCCCTGCTGTCCTCGAAAGACAGTGCTTTCCTCGATGACCGCCTGCATTTCGTTACGGTATCCGATGGGGAGACACACCAGCTTATTGGCCACGACGTGACCTTTTTCGATATCCGCTCGACGAAGGCCAAGCAATTCGGCTTTTCCCTGCAGCTCCCTGATGGTAAACTGACCTGCTGTGGTGATGAACCGTATCAGCCTTGGGAAGAAGGCTATGTCCGGGACAGCAAATGGCTCCTTCACGAAGCCTTCTGCCTCGATGCTGAAGCGCATATCTTTCATCCCTATGAAAAGCACCATTCCACCGTCAAAGACGCCTGTGAAACGGCGGCCCGGATGGGGGTACAGAACTTGATTCTGTACCACACGGAAGACAAGGACCTGACCCATCGCCGCCAGCGTTACTATGATGAAGGACACCAATATTACCAGGGGAATCTGTACATTCCCGATGATTTGGAACTTTTTCGGAACCTGTAAAGAATTTATAAGAATACTATGATGAAAGCAGACCTCAG
>NZ_DGRS01000021.1:0-59004 GCF_002391155.1 Megasphaera sp. UBA4382
CTGTCGAAGGACGGACGATGATTTTTGATGAAATCGACGTCGGAATCAGCGGGCAGACAGGCCTTCAGGTAGCAGCAGAAATACACAAACTCAGCCGCCGGGGGCAGGTACTCTGTATTACTCATCTGCCACAGACGGCGGCCAGTGCAGACCACCATTACTTCATCTACAAAAAAGAAAAAGATGGGCGGACCGTTACCCAGGTACGGAAACTGAGTGAAGAAGACCATATCCGGGAAATCGCCCGCATGTTTGCCGGTGACGATACGAGTCCTGCCAGTATCACGGCGGCCCGGCAGCTCATCTGCCAGGTACGGGGAAACATATCGGATTGTAAGAAGTAACCCTTTTGGATATAGGTTCATGCTATGGCAAATGGGATGATTTACGTATAAATAAGATGTTATGTATACAGGCGTTTGCCTTGACTAAGAAGAATATAAGGTATATTATTTTTATATATTAGCAGGGTGAGGGAGTAAACAATTTCTTGCCGGAACTGCAGTAGGGAGTGTGATAGTATGCTGAAGGTACTCGTAAACGGTGCAGATGGCCGCATGGGTAGCCAGGTAGTAAAAGCCGTGTATGAAGATAAAGATCTGGAACTGGCAGGCGGTGTCAGCATTACACATATCGGGGAAGACCTGGGTGAGATTGCTGGCATTGGCACGCTGCATATGCCTGTCCGTGACAATCTGGGAAAGACGATTGATGACGTAAAGCCCGATGTTGTCGTTGATTTTACATCGCCGCGGGCTATATTTGATAATGCTAAAACGGTCATTGAACATGGTGTCAATATGGTCGTCGGAACGACCGGTCTTACGGCTGAACAGCGGGACGAACTGGGAAAAATGGCCCTGGCTGAAGGGACATGCATTTTTATTGCCCCTAATTTTGGTCTCGGCGCCGTTCTCATGATGAAGATTTCTACGGAAGTAGCCAAATATCTGCCTGACGTAGAAATCATTGAAATGCACCATAACAATAAACTGGATGCACCATCTGGCACATCTATCATGACGGCCAATATGATTGCCGCAGCCCGCAAAGAAGCTGGTATCGAACCGGCTCCGGACAAGACCCATGAAAGCCTTGAAGGTGCCCGTGGTACTAAAGTAGATGGCATTCCCATCCACAGCGTACGCCTGCCCGGATATGTGGCTCATCAGCAGGTACTCTTTGGCGGATATGGTGAATATCTGACCATCCGTCATGACTCAATCGACCGCAAATCGTTTATGCCGGGCGTTATCCTGGCTGTAAAGAAAGTCGGTTCTCATCCGGGCCTGACATTCGGTCTGGAAAATTTCTTATAAAACATGCGGGAACCGGCATAATAGGGGGAATTCAGAATGACAAAGAAACCGGTAGTAGCTATTTTGGGTGCCACAGGTGCCGTAGGACAGGAATTTATCCGTCTCATTGAAGAACGGAACTTTCCATACAGTCAGCTGAAATTGCTGGCTTCGTACCGTTCAGCAGGTAAAAAAATGACCGTAAATGGTCAGGAATATACGATAGAAGAAGCCAGGCCGGAATCTTTTGACGGTGTTGATATCGGCTTGTTTGCTGGTGGTTCCATTAGTAAAGAACTGGGACCGGAAGCGGCAAAACGGGGATGTGTCGTCATTGACAACTCCAGCACCTTCCGTATGGATCCCGAAGTACCTCTTGTCGTGCCGGAAGTCAATCCGGAAGACATTGCCTGGCATAAAAACATTATTGCCAACCCGAACTGCTCGACGATCATCATGCTCATGGCATTGAAACCAATCCATGACCTTTCACCGATTAAAAAAATCGTGGTCAGCACCTATCAGGCTGTATCCGGAGCTGGCAAGGAAGGTATTGATGAACTCAAAGAAGAAACGGAAGCATATCTTAAAGGGGAAGAAATGCAGCCGAAGATTCTGCCGAGCAAGAGCCTTCCCAAGCACTATCCTATCGCATTCAATCTGATTCCGCAGATTGACAAATTCATGGACAACGATTACACCAAAGAAGAAATGAAAATGGTCAACGAAACCCATAAGATGCTCCACGATGACAGCATTGCCATTACGGCGACGACTGTCCGCGTGCCTGTATTCCGCAGCCATGCCGAATCCATCATGGTCGAAACGGCAGACGAACTGGATGTAGAAGCCGTGCGTAAAGCCATCGACGCTTTCCCCGGTGCACAGGTACAGGATAATCCGGCGGAAATGGAATATCCCATGCCTCTCTATACGTCGGAAAAATATGACTGCTATGTCGGTCGTATCCGCAAAGACCTGTACAATCCGAAAGCAATCAATCTCTGGGTTTCCGGTGACCAGATCCGTAAAGGGGCCGCACTCAATGCCTTACAAATTGCCGAATACATGCTGGCCCATGATATGATTAAGTAACTGACTAACTAGGAGATGAATGTATATGTTAACTTTTCCTAATATTATAACGGCGATGATTACGCCATTTCATGAAGATGGTTCTGTCAATTATGAAGCCTTTGTCAATCTGGCAAAAAAATATGCTGATGAAGGCGCCGGTATCCTCGTAGCTGCGACAACTGGCGAAGGGGCCGTCATGACAGAAGACGAAAAACTGAAACTCTTCAAAATGACGGCTGATGCCCTGAAAGACAAGACACTGGTCATGGGCAATGTAGGAACGAATAATACGGCCCAGTCTATTGCTCTTGCTAAAAAAGCAGAAGAAACGGGCGTTGATGCCATTCTCTGTATCGTACCATATTATAACAAGCCAAATCAGGAAGGCTGTTACGCCCATTTTGCGGCCATTGCTAAAGCGACAAAGCTGCCTATTTTCATCTACAACGTACCTGGCCGTACAGGTGGCAAAATCGAACCGCCGACAGTGTGCAAACTAGCCCACGATTTCCCCAATATCATTGGCCTGAAAGATGCCAGCGGTGACCTTGATTATGCCGGGTATGTAGCAGCCAATGCACCGGAAGGGTTCCATCTCTATAGCGGCGATGACAACCTGACACTGCCTATCGTTGCTGTAGGCGGCGAAGGCGTCGTATCCGTCGCCGCCCATGTCATCGGCAAGGAAATGGATGAAATGATTCAGGCCCATAAAGATGGTGATGTCCAGAAAGCAGCCAAACTGCATCAGAAATACCTGCCGTTCATGAAAGGGATTTTCTGCACCGTAAGCCCCGTTCCCATCAAGACGATGATGAACATGCTCGGCTATCCGGCCGGTCCGTTCCGCCTGCCCCTCGTCGATGCCACACCGGAAGTACGGGCAAAATGCGAACAACTGTTGAAAGACATTGGTAAAATGTAAACTTCCATACAAATGAAAGAGAGACTGTCTCTTGAGCTGACCACCAATTGTTAGACCTAACATCTCACGATTGGGGATCAGTACATCCATGGCAGTCTCTCTTTTTTCTGTCAGGCCATGACTTTAAGAGCGCAATATGGTACAATATTATGTGATTATATGCCCATTTATACATGTTGCAGAAAGGAATTCATTGTGAATTCATTAGCTATATTAATCCTGACTAAAAACGAAGAAATAAATATTGTCGATGTCGTCCGCAATGCTAAAAAGTGTACAGACGAGGTGGTCGTCATTGATTCAGGCAGTACGGACCGTACGGTAGAGCTGGCTAAAGCAGAAGGAGCACATGTCGCCTACCGTGCCTGGGACGATGATTTTGCCGCACAACGCAATTTTGCACTAGAACAGACAACAGCGGACTGGGTTCTCTATCTTGATGCAGATGAACGGCTTAACGATGACCTCATTGCTGCTATCCATCAGGTCCTGGAGGATAGTGATATGGGGGCACAATATGCGATTACCCGTAAATCCGTTGCCTTTGATGTAACATTCAGTCATGGTGTACTCGATCCGGATCACGTGCGGCGCATGTTTCCCCGTACGACCGTCCGCTGGGTCCATAAAGTGCACGAACACCCTGAATGTGAATTGCCGGAAAAAAGATTGTCCGGTTATATCGAACACCATACATACCGTGATTGGAAAGAATGGGAAGAGAAGTTATGCCTGTATACGACTATCTGGGCAGAAGATGCCTATAAACGGGGTAAACGGACGTCTATGGGAGGTATTTTTCTTCACAGCATAGGAGGATTTTTCAAAATGTTTGTCCTTCGTAAGGGATTTCTTGATGGAGCCATCGGTTCCTATCTATGCTGTACCCATTTCTTTTATACTATGCTGAAGTATCTGAAACTACATGAACTGCAGCGGAAGCACGGTGACCGATAAGATGGAAGAAACGGCTATCCGGAGCGTTAAGCATATGGTTATCCAGCATTTCAAAGACAAAAATGTAAGAATTTATTTATTTGGCTCCTGGGCCAGAGGAGAGCAGAAACGGAGCTCAGACATCGATATTGCTATTGAAAGCACAGAAGATTTTTCCTATGAAATATCAGTACTACGGGAAAAATTAGAAGACTCGACGATTCCAAGAAGAGTAGACATAGTAGATATGAATCATGCTGGCCAAGCTCTCTGTCAACGCATCAGGAAAGAAGGTATCGTATGGAAAGAATTACGGAACGATATGAATTAGCTGTCAGGGCACTGGCAAAATTTCATGAACTTGCTCACCGGCAGGATTTGACAGAAATTGAACGCGATGCCCTGATTCAGCGGTTTGAATTTACCTTTGAACTTGTCTGGAAATGTGCGAAAGAATATCTCTATACACAGGAAGGTATAGATGTGGCGTCACCGAAAAAAGTGATTCGTTCATGCAGGGAAATAGGAATTTTGGGTGAGTCCGATACGGAATTGGCTTTAAAAATGGTCGATGACCGTAATTTGACGACTCACACGTATGATGAGTCGTTTATAAAAAGCCTGATCAGCCGGTTCCCTGATTACGACAGGATTCTTCACTCCTGGCTGATGCGTCTGCAATAGCTTAAATAGAAATCGTGAGAGGAGTCTGTTACTTTGCGTATTGCCATTTTAGAGTCAATTGTCATGCCAGCAGGGCATGAAGTAGAATTTGACCGTATCCTGGTAGAAGAATTGAAAAAACAGGGTCACGAACCTGTTTTTTTTGTGCCGGAACATTTTCCCTTTAAATTGGATTATCATTGTGATGTAGAATACCTCGAAGGAGGAGAAGCTATCTCCTATGCCGGTGTCAGCCGTCTGAAACGGTTATGGCTGTCTATGCAGCGGGAAAAACGGCGCGTGGCATGGTTGGATAGTGCCTGCCGGAAAGGTGCTGCCGGGAAATGCGATGCTGTCATTGTACCGACCAATAGCTGGCGTGTCATGCGTTCTATCCGCCATAGTATACTGAAGGATAGTACAGTTCCGTTTTTATTCATGTTTCATGGCATCATGCCGAAAGACCGGCGGAGATTCTGTGATGGTGTAAAAAGCTTGAAGAGATATCCCAATATTCATTTGGGGGCGTTGGGATTACAAACCGAATTTCCGGAATTAAATAAATGCCCTAATTTCCACACTATTATGGCTCCTGTATATGTGCCTTTTGATTTACCTGTTACACCGGAATTTCATATCCATACGCCGTTGCGCCTTGGCTTTTTTGGTCAATACCGCCGGGAAAAAAATCTGGATTTCTTCCTGCAGGCCTTCGTAAAAGCCAAATTTACAACGCCTGTTACACTGACGGTGCAAGGCGCTACGGCTACACAGTCGGATAGTGATGATTTTGAACGACTACGGAATAAATATGCATCGTATACAAATATTCACTTTCTGCACAAGAACCTCCTGGGGATGGAATGGCAGCAGGAAATCATGAATATAGATGTCATGCTCCTTCCCTATGGAGCTGAACGCTACCGGTATCAGCCCAGTGCCATGCTGTTTACGGCAATTGGATATTATAAACCGGTACTTCAATCGCCTGAAATGAATCCCGAAATTCTTAAGGAATTTAATATAGGGGAAGCCGTGCAACTCGATTCTGTTGAAGTGTTTTCACGGCAATTAGAAAATTTCGTCAATACATTTCCTGACCATCAGGAAACATACCGGCAGGGACTCCTCGGAGCCAATGAAAAATATGGGCAGGATAAGCTCATACAGCGGATTGTTGGGATTTTGTCCGAGAAATAAGAGTAATAACATGAGCTGGAGCCGGTTGGAAAATATAGAGGAATGGTGATAGATTCATGAATATAGGTCCAATTGATATGGTGTATTGTTGGTGTGATGGTAATGATCCGGCCTTTCAGGAACGAAAGAATTATTATCTTCAGCAGGAAAAAGGAACCCATGATTCTGATTCAGTGGGGAATCACCGATTTGCTGATAATGAAGAACTTCGATATTCTTTACGGTCTCTTACTATGTATGCTCCCTGGATTCATCATGTCTATATCGTTACCGACCGGCAAACTCCCCGGTGGTTGAATACGGACTATGAAAAAGTAACGGTCATCGACCATTCCCAGATTATGCCACAAGAACTTATCCCGTGCTTTTCATCATCTATTATAGAACGTTACATTGTTAATATCCCGGGGTTATCAGAGCATTTTTTATATGGCAATGATGATATGTTTTTTGGCAGAACTATTGTACCGGAATTCTTTTTTACATCTGCAGGGGAACCCGTTGTTTATGTGAAGTATTTTGAAAAATTTAAGCGCATCGAGGACTTAGCAGATTTTGAAAATAAGTACAATTCAGCAAGTACATGGATGAAAACGAATTTGAGAGCATGGCATTTATTATATAAGAATTATGGAAAACACGAATTTTATGTATCGGCACACAATATTGACGCCTATAGGAAATCTTTATTTCAGGAAGCTTTAAAAAAATATAATGAAGCATTATCAGAAAGCATGCATTATCGTTTCCGAAATGAAAATGATATAGAACGATGTTTGTTTAACATGGATGCTGTTTATAATGGGCATGGTACTTTAAAGCTCGTTGAACCCCCCAGTTTCTGGAAAAAACACATACATAAACCAAAAGGATATTCCTGGGTATGTTACTGTGGTTCTGAAGATGAAAAGACACGCAAGCAGATTTGTCGTTTTGAACCGTATCTTTTTTGTATTAATGCTGATTCTAAAGGACAACTGGAAGATAAGCAGGCTATGAGAGCATTTTACGAACAATTGTTTCCCACGGCATCACCGTTTGAACGTGAATAAGAATATAGTACATGGAGACTAGAATCTCTAGATCCACTAGTTTATTTGTCGGTTTTGATGCTAATATCTATTAAATGGGAGAATAAGGTATGACAACTGATAAGAATCCCCTTGTGAGTATTATTGTTCCAGTATATAATACTCAGGTATATCTTGAACGATGTATAAAATCTTTACTGAATCAGGAATACCCAAATATCGAGATTATATTAATTGATGATGGCTCATCTGATAATTCACTTTTTATTTGTGAAAAATACCAAACAGATGATCGTGTGGTAATTATCCATCAGGAAAATAGTGGAGTCAGTATGGCTAGAAATAATGGCCTGGATAGAGCAAGAGGAGATTATATATCTTTTGTGGATTCTGATGATTTTGTTTCTCCTTATTTTATTTCACATGCCGTTGGTGAAATAGAGAAACATGATGCAGATATAGTTTTGTTTGATTTTTATCAGATAAAAAGTGGAAAATCAGTTCTACCTGTTCCTGATTTTCATAAAAAATATAAAAACGAATTAAGAAAGGGAAATATAAATATAAAAAAATTGCTCATTGCAGACTTTGTTCCTAATTATATGTGGAATAAATTATTTAAAAGAAGCCTATGGGAGACTGTCCGTTTTCCCGTTCAATATAAATATGAAGACTTGTTTATATTAATTCACGTTCTTGATAGAGCAAATGTAATTGTATATTTACCGGAAAGATTATATTACTATAATAGAGATAATGTAAATTCTATTACAAGTTTTTTAAGTATAATGCAGCCTTTTACCCGCTATTGTCATTTTAAAGCCCTTTATGAACGATATGATATTTTGAGTTCTGTCTCCTGGGGGGAAACGTAAAAAAGATAGTTGGGTCGAAAGTGATGAAGGAAGCAATAGAGACAATGGTTATCCAATATGGAAATCCTTCCCTTGCGGATAAGCAGGTAAAGGAAGTTATGGAGTTTATCCATCATGAAAGAAGAAATTCTACGATTAAGATAGGAATAAAATCATCTATTATTAAATGGGCACTCTGTAATTTTCCACTAATAGTTAAATATTATGGACAGAAAAGATATAAGAGAAAAATGAAGAAATGATAAGCTATATCACAGCTTTTTATATAAGTATCAGATGAATTAGTGTAGAAAAAATGTTTATACATTACAACATTACCTTTTGAATGTAAAGGATTATAATTATGATAAGTAAATATAATATAAAATTTTTATTTTTTATTCAGTTTTTAACTATTTATGCGGCGACTAGTATTATTTCTAATGCATTATACAGTATTTCTATGGGGTGTTTGGCCTTGTGTATGATAATGATGTGTTGGAAAAAGGGAATTAAATCTGTTATATGGCCGGATAAATTATTTTGTTGGATGTACCTGCCATTTTTTGCTCTTATTATATTAGCATCTGTCCTGGCCGGGCATTATGATTCCTTTTTGAAGGCATTAGATTTTACTAGCTGGTCTATAATTCCGTTTTTTCTATATTATGTCACTATGCAACGACAGTTTTCGGGTACAAGTATTATTTTGGGAATTATTGCAGGAAGCTGGACGTTAGGTGGATATGCGCTATATCAGTGGATGGTTTTGTCGGAAACAGTACGGATACAGAGTTATCTGGGAAACCCTAATTTTTTAGCTGAAATGATTGAAATGAATATACCATTCCTTCTTGTGTATGCTGTAGCTGGTCAAAAGAATAAGAAAATCAAGATTGCCGCAGGTGTAACAGCTATTATGACCTGCTTTGTCCTGGCACTGACAGCTAGCCGTGGTGCTTTGCTGGGATTAGGAATCGGAGGTATTATTTATTGCATAATCCGATTTGGCAGCTTGTCACGAATGGATAAAAAGAAGATAATGGGTATGGCCTTGGCCATTTGTTTGGTTTTGGGAATTACAGCAGGCACGTTTTTTATAAAATATAATGGAAATAAAGGGGCTGTCAGATCATATGATTATGAACGGGTACTTTTATGGAAATCAAGTTATGCTATGTGGCAGGATCACAAATTAGTCGGAATAGGGTTGAGACATTGGCATGACGAATATATTAATCATTATATATTACCAGATGCCAAAGAAAAAGAACTGACACAGCCTCATAATATATATGCTTATTGGTTTTCTCAAACAGGTGTTGTTGGTGGTACTGGCTTCATTTTGTTTACGATAGGTATCTTCGTTTATTTGTGTAAGAAATTAAGAGCAAATCCTAATGACATATTTTTAAATGCCTTATTCTGGGCTTTTTTAACTGTTATGTTTCATGGACTTGTTAATAATGGAGTTATTGATAAATTTGTCATGCGCTTGTACAGTACGTATCTGGGTATTGGTTTGGCTTCTGTTGCTTATCATCGATTACAGACAGATAACCATAATCTGACTGCGCCAGAGAGAAAGGACGATTCTTACGAAAACATTTGAACCTTCATTTTTTGATAAAAAAAATTTCATACGATCAACGAAACGGTTCTCTTATGTAAAGAGTGATGGAGAAAAGACTGTCTGCCATGTCTGTTATAATGTCAATGACCCGTTTATTTCTATTATGGGAGCCTCTCTGATTTCTGTCGTCAAAAATAATCCGGATATGGATTTTGTCTTTCATATCTTCACGGATGGCTATTCTTCGGAAAATGAAACCCTCATTGACAAGGTCGCCAATGAATTTCAGTGCACATGTTATCTCTATGAACTGAATATGACGCCCTTTGAAGATTTTCATATCAAGGTAGCCCGGTTCTCCCGTATTACCTATGCTCGTCTGTATATGCCCAAGGTGTTAAAAGGCCTCACACCGAGGTTTATTTATGTCGATGCCGATGCTATGTGTGTCCGGTCCCTGAGAGATTTATGGAATCTGGATATGCAGGGAAAAGCAATGGGAGCTGTATCGGAGAAACCGGAGGCTGTAACATATCGGGCGGGATATCTGAAATTATCGAGTGGAAAATACTTTAATGATGGCATCATGCTGGTCGATGTCGATGCGTGGGAAAATCAGCAGATTACAGAACAGTGTTTTGCTTATCAATGCGAACCGAAAGACCGTTTTCTTGGACAGAGTCAGGATGTACTGAATCTTGTCTTTGATGGTCAGAATTACTTCCTTCCCAGGCAGTATAATATGTATGGCGGAGGAAGCAGGGATCAGGGAGATAGTGTTTTCGTTCATTGGACGGGAAGACGTAAGCCGTGGCAGATGGTCCTGACAGAGTTTGATGCCAAGTGGCGGACATATAATGCATTATCCCCATGGAAAACGATTACCAATCTATTGCCTGTCAAAAAGCCTGAGAATTATCATGATTTCCAGCAATGGGGCCGGTATCAGAAAGCCCATGGCAATATGGCAGGATATATCAAGGGAATGTTCTGGTATTCATGGTTACGGATCCGTTATAAAACACATCTATAATAAAAAGTATACAATATGTCAAAGGCTGTCTCATGGACGATAAGGTCGGTGAGACAGCCTCTGTTTTTTATGAATCAGCCAGGCTGATTCTGCTTGTTATATATCTTCGCGTATATGTTTTTTGCCATGCAGCGTGAGCGCCTGATCAAGGGTAAGAGAATAATCAGGAGATGAGAGATCATATTCTGCATGATAGAAATTGGACGGTGCCTGGATGATTCCAGAAAGAGATTCAAACAACAGGTCATTCGTAAAGATATCATGGGAATGGTCCCGCAATGTCCTGACTGTATCTGGATAGGCCTGAGCATATGCCGGAGATAGATATAGCCATAGAGGAATGCGGACCATATCAAAACGGAATGGAGAAGACGTATGGGTATATTCCATATTTTCTCCATGGTCGGACACATAGACCATGGCCTGCAGTTGCATGTGATTTTTTCCATACTCGTAAATCTGTTGCAATACGTAGTCTGTATATTGCAGGGAATCGTCATAATAATCCTCTTTGGATGACGTTGGCAGATGGCGGGATTGAATAAACGATTCAGGAACTCTCCGGTCATAGCGGAAATGACTGCCATTCAAATGGATGATGATAAAATTATTGGCATTATCATTTTCAGCGGAGATGCGCTGAAGTTCCGGAATAACAGTTTCATCCTCTCCATGGAGCCATTTTACCGTATCAGCCCTGTCGGCTAAAACGGTGACACCGGCATCGGATACCGTACTCTTGTTTTGCAAAGAAAGCCAATAGGTATGATATCCGGCTTTTTTTGCTACATCGAGAATATCTGTAGCATTTTTGAGGGGAACTTTGTTGTATTGATTGGAACTGGTCAGTGCTTGTGTAACAGCCATGACTGTATTGGGAAAATTGGCATAGGATTTGTCAAAAAAGATAAAATCAGGACTGGCTTTCTGTGTTTTTTCCCAAGGGGTCGTATTGTTGGGATAGGAATCATTGAAAGCAGACATTCTATCGCGAACGGCACTTTCTCCTATAACTACAATGACTGTACCGGGTAGCTTTTGAGAGAGCGTCATGCTATCCGACTTAATGGAAAGAGATTCCGTATTGGCATCAATATTATTTTTCAACTGGATAAAAGCATTCATAGGACCGTTGAGACGGCGCAGATGCAGGACCTGATCTGTCGGAAAAATAGTCATAAGATAATTGATGAAAAAATACACGATAACGATTGCAAAAATAACTACTTTCTTCTTTTTCAAATGGCCCGTATATGGATGGGACGTGGTGTGGAATGTACTCCACAAGATTACTGCAAATAAGGCTACAATTAAACTTCCTATAATGAGCAGTTTTGTTGGCGAAAACGTAGCTGTCAGATAATTGACGATTTCGTCAGGATTAGTGGCTATGACAGATAATAAAGCATATTCATCGAATGTCTGTCCGTAAATAAGTGCATAAGAGGCATAAAAAATAGCACAAACAAAGAACAGGAATATTCCTATGGAGTATAACAGGGAACATAAAATTCGCCAGCTTTTTCTGATACAGGATATAGTGATGATGCAGATTAGCTGTAATGCGAAGAACAAGCAGGGAACTATGTAATAATTGCCGATGTCTTTATGTAAAGCGTCAGGAATCCGGGAAAATACGGCCGTATATATAGCAATCCATAGGATCGTACAAATAGCACAATGGATGAGCTTACTTTTTTGAACGGGTATTTTGAAAGCAGTCATATCTAATGTCAGCGGGAGACATGTAAACACGGCCCAGGTAAAAAAGATGCTGCGAAGAAGGCGGAGAACTGTCATATGTCCTACATGCAATAACGAATCTTTAAAACATAGAGCCATGATAAGTAAGAGTATCATAAATAGGAAACCGGTTAGTTTCGCGCTATTCCCCATCGCTTTTTTGGGAATAGCGTGGAATGGTATATGTTGAAAGAAAGATGGAATCATTGGGATATTCACCTCAGAATGTAAATTTTAGGTAAAAATGTGATATAAAATACATATAATATCATAATACAAATATAAATTTGGAACAAGGCATAATCTGTCATTACGAATTGTTCTGTTGGATATTATTTAAGAAATGTTAAATTATCCCATGTCATGTGATATAATACGTACATGTGAATTATTAATTTAATATAAGAGAGCAGGGAGACTAATGAAAATAGCGATTGCCGGAACTGGATATGTAGGGCTTTCCAACAGCATGCTTCTGGCACAGCATAATGAAGTGGTAGCACTGGATATTGTTCCTGAAAAAGTAGATATGTTGAACCAGGGAATATCGCCTATCATCGATGATGATATTTCCAAGTTTTTACAGCGCAGTGATATCCGTTTCAAGGCGACTCTCCGCCCGGAAGAGGCCTTTGTCGGGGCCAGTTTCGTTATTATTTCGACGCCGACTAACTATGATCCGGATAAAAATTTCTTTGATACCTCATCGGTTGGATCGGTCATTGAAGAAGTATTGGATATCAATCCGGAAGCGGTCATGGTCATTAAATCGACAGTTCCTGTCGGATATACACAGCACATCAAGGAAGTTTACCATACGGACAATATCATGTTTTCTCCGGAGTTTCTGCGGGAAGGCAAGGCCCTGTATGATAATCTCCATCCATCTCGTATTGTCGTCGGCGAACGGTCGGAACGAGCTCATGTTTTTGCAAATTTGCTGGCTGACGGAGCAGTAAAACAGGATATTCCTATGTTGTTTACCGGATCGACCGAAGCTGAAGCTATCAAGCTCTTTGCCAATACCTATCTGGCATTACGTGTGGCTTATTTCAATGAACTTGATTCTTATGCCGAAATGAGGGGACTCAGTACAAAAGATATCATTGATGGAGTGTGCCTTGATCCGCGCATTGGAGATTTTTATAATAATCCGTCTTTCGGATATGGTGGATACTGCCTGCCGAAGGATACAAAGCAGCTTTTGGCCAATTATCAGGATGTGCCGCAGAATCTGATTTCTGCTATTGTTGCGGCAAATAGGACGCGGAAAGACCATATTGCCGATATGATTATTGCCAAAAATCCCCGCATCGTCGGCGTCTATCGGCTGACAATGAAGAGCCATTCCGATAATTTCCGCGCTTCTGCTATCCAGGGGGTCATGAAACGCATCAAGGCGAAAGGCATCGAGGTCGTCGTCTACGAACCGACGTTGAAAGCGGATGACTTTTTCCATTCCCGTGTCATCCGTGACTTGAACGAGTTCAAGGAGATGAGTGATATTATTATTTCTAACCGCTGGGCTGAAGAACTAAGCGATGTTCGTGATAAAGTCTATACACGGGATATTTTTGACCGAGATTGAGATTAGGAGAAAATGAAAAAATACGTATTAAAGATTGATAAAAAATATTTTATATTTTTTTTGAGCACCTATTTATTGATGTTAAGTGTTTTTTTCTTTACATCCATTGGAACAGAATCTTATCGGTTCTTTCTTAATATGAGGCGTTATTTTCCAGTAGCTGTAGTGGTTACACTTGCATTTTTTTATTGGAATTATTATGATTTCCCAATAAAGAAAATATTACCAGATTGTTTTATAGGTATTGCTTGGATTTTAACACACAATATACTTGACTATTTTGCTTATAGAAATGTTTCAACCAATATAAATAACTTTTTTGATATTGCTTTTGGTGGATATGTTTTTTCACTTCTTATCTTTTTGCGAATATTTCTATATCTAGTTTTCAAAAGGTCTAGTAAATTCATCAACTTTATGCTCGGTTTTATTCAAACTATTTTGTTGTTAATCCCATTGATTGAATTGAGCTACTTTAGTTATTATTATACAACGATTAGCACCGCAGCTAGTATTGCTTTTTTACAATCTAATCCCAATGAAGTTAAAGAATATCTACTACAAAATATAGGTGTAATGGGAATTTTTTGTTTTATTGTAGGCGTGAGTTTGCTTTGTATATTCCTTATTAGACAAAATAAACTTGAAATATCATCAAAAATTACTTCTGTGGACTTTAGAAAAAATAGAAAGCCCTTTTTAGTATTGCTCGTGTTGATTTTTTCGATAGGCATTTACTTGCCTAAATGCTTTGCTGGTACGGGTGTCATTCATTCAATGTTAGGCGCTAAGCAATATCTTGATAATGCAAAGAAATTTGAAAAATACCATAAAGCGAATTTTGATCAATTACAAGTAATCTCCTCGGCGAACAAATTTTCTAAGCCATCAACTGTTATTTTAGTTATTGGTGAATCAGCTGGACGAAATTTCATGAGTGCATATGGATATAGTGCGAACGATACTACGCCATGGCTTAGGGAAAAAATTGAAAAAGATAGCACTCATTTTTTGCGATTTAATCATGCATATTCTTCTTATGGTTCGACAATGCAATCTTTAGAAAGAGCACTCACTGAAAAGAATCAGTACAATAATAAAGATTTTAGTCAGTCTCTCACTATCATTGACTTAGCTAAGAAAGCTGGTTATAAGACATATTGGTTTAGTAATCAGAGCGTAAGAAATACAGCAGATACACCTATACAATTAATAGCAAGGACTGCTGATGTGGCTTATTGGATTGAAGATGGGACTGAAAATAATAGAGTATTATATGATGGTGATTTATTACCTTCCTTGAAAAAAGTCAATGCGAACGAGAATAACTTTATTGTTTTACATGTAATGGGGAGTCATGAATTAACACTCCATCGTTTTCCACCAGAATTTACCCGATTTGGGACAGCTGGCGTCTTTGATTTGGTTTCAAATTATGAAGATTCAATGGCTTATGATGATTGGGTGTTACAGCAGATTTTTTCATATGCTAAAGAAAATCTAAATTTACAGGTTATGATTTTCTTTTCTGATCATGGTGCTAATCCATATAGAAAGCGAGTTGCGGATAATATTCCTTTTATTAATCTTCGAATTCCTCTTATTATTTATTTGTCCGATGAGTACGAACAGTTATATCCTCAAACAACCTCAGTGTTAATAGAACATGAAAATCAATATTTTACCAATGATTTGATGTATGAATTGATAGGTGGGATATTACAAATTAAATCAAATCATTTGGATGAAAAAAATGACCTGTCTAGTAAAGAATTCCAATTTACTCGAGATACTTTGAAAACTGATTTGGGTAGGAAAAACATAAAAGATGATTATAATGAAAACAAGATACAATGATTTAAAAGAAAGTAGTTGATAGAAATGAATCAGTACAAAAATTTTGATACATCAAAGAAGATATTGATTACAGGTGCCGCCGGTTTTATCGGATTTCATCTGGCAAAGCGCCTGCTCGATTTGGGGACGACTGTATTGGGATTAGATAATCTCAATGATTATTACGATGTCAGTCTGAAGGAAAGCCGTCTGCGTATATTAAAAGACTATCCATGTTTTACCTTTGTCAGAGGGGACCTGGCTGATGCGGATACGGTGAATAAACAGTTTAAAATGTTCCAGCCGGATATTGTTGTCAATCTGGCTGCCCAGGCGGGAGTACGCTACAGTATCGACCATCCCCGGTCCTATATTGATTCCAATATCATTGGATTTTTTAATATTCTTGAAGCCTGTCGTCATCATACGGTTGAGCATTTGCTGTTTGCCTCCAGTTCTTCTGTATATGGTAATCAGCAGAAAACGCCTTTTTCTACAAGTGATAATGTGGATCATCCTATCAGTCTCTATGCGGCAACTAAGAAATCGGATGAACTCATGGCCTATACGTACAGTCACCTCTACGGTATTCCGGCGACGGGACTCCGCTTTTTTACTGTGTATGGTCCCTATGGACGGCCGGACATGGCTTATTTCAAATTTGCTAATAAGATCCGGAAGGGTGAACCTATCCAGATTTACAATCATGGCGATATGTACCGGGATTTCACCTATGTCGATGATATCGTAACAGGTATTGAGCACATGCTTTGTAATCCACCTAAGGCGAATGAATTGGGAGACTTGTACAAAGTATATAATATTGGCAACCATAAACCGGAACAACTTATGCATTTTATCGAAGTACTGGAACAAGCACTGGGACAGAAAGCAGAAAAAGAATACTTGCCCATGCAGCCGGGAGATGTATACCAGACCTATGCAGACGTCACGGATCTCCAGAAAGACTTTGATTTTAAACCAGAAACGACGATAGAAGAAGGATTGGGAAAGTTTGCCGTCTGGTATAAAAAATATTATGATCTAAACTGATAAGTTAGAATATTGACTACGTATCAAATTTTTGAGAAAGTGATAATGTTCTATGGTTTATCTGCTTATTATTAATAACTTGTATTTACATTTGACATAATTTTTATTACGAAAGGCGATGTGATATTTGTGTTAGTTCAGTATAAATGGGAAGAGTCAGATTTAGATAAAATTTGGAAAGAACTTTATCAGGGTAACTGTTATGTTTTTCCATATTCATCAAGAGAATATAATGAAAATATTTTTACATATAAAAAGGTAAAGCCAACTACTTTATTTCAGCAAGATTATTTTCTTGTGTATTATAAAGATAATGACAAAGCTACTCCGTTAATGATTATGCCTATATATGTTAAAAAGAAATGTGCATACATTTTTGGGGAAAATATTAGCGGGGCTGGAAATTTAGACTTTATTTACTCTCGAGACATTACAGATGAGCAATTTTTCTCAGCTTTCAAAGAACTAGGACAATATTTCAAGGGAATGGAATTAAAACTTTATAAAATAAATCAGCGTTCACGATTATATAATTTTTTTGAAAATAATTATGATACTCTATTAAAATTGTATAATTTAAAAAAAGAAATGGATCGTGTTTGTGTCAAAATTATTTTTCCCGATGAATATGAGCCATATTTTCAAGGTTTATCGCGAAATTCAAAATCTAATCTTCACAAAGCCTATAATAAGGTTAAAAAGATTAATGCAGAGATGCATTTGAAGGTAATCCATGGTCCATTTGGGGATAAAAAATTTTTATCTGATATAATGAGAATTTATACAAAAAGAGAATCAGAAAGAAAACAACGAAAAATGGATTTTTTTCCGTTTATTAAACATCGATATTTCTCTCCGCTGACTTGGGCAATGAAAAATATGGATTCGCACTATACTTTTTGTTTATTTTTGCAACACTGTCCGGCAGCGTTCATGAGCGGATTTCTTACTAATTTTAATGAAATTGTTTTTCCTATTGTAGCAATGGATAGTTCTTTTTCACATTATGCTCCAGGAAAACTAATGATTAGTGAGAGTATAAAATATTTGCAAAAAAATTCTCAAATTCGAGGGTTAGATTTATCTCGTGGCGATGAAAGATATAAATTAGAAATGGGAGGAGAAAAACATTATAATTATAGATTCTTTTTACAGTTTTAATAATTTAGATTTGGCTGTTGTTATTTCTTGAGTTTTTATAAAAAATTATCATAAGATGTATAAGGGCAGATTGTGTAGTTTTACAATAATATCAACAAGTAAAGAGATAAAATAAAGAGATGTTGGTCAATAAAATTTGTTTATTTTTTACATAAGTAACTCTATGTTTCACAATATATGAGGTGTCATTGTGTTTGAACAATTCTTTCTATCGATGCAACAGGATATCAAATTATTTTTAGTTTTTCCTATTTTATGTGCCATATTCCGAGCCATTTTTATAAAGGTATATTCTCCCTATCCCAGCTTAAAAGGTCGTTGGAAGGTAGTATGGCATTGTTTCCGGTATGGATTCTGGTGGGGTATGGATTTTAATGCCTACGTTTTTTTGCTGCCCCTGGTTCTGGTTTCTATTCCAGGATTGTTCATCACTTCTTACCATGCGTTAGAGAATGATATCTTATTATATGCAGGATTAGTGTATGCACTGGTATTGTATGCTGCCTTTGTGGGGAAAATGATATTTTATAATCATTTTCATGATACATATAATCAGATAGTCCGTTTAGGTGCTAAAGCGGAAAAGCATAATCTTGTGGATGTTTTCTTTCATCAGGATCATGGACTCCTGTTTATACTGGCAGGGATTCCGTACGGGTGGATTGTTAAGTACTGGATAATGAGTTTTTTAGCCTTGCCAAGTATTCCATATCCTGCTTTTACATCTTCTATAGGTATGTATATATTTAATATACTGATATGTGTGGGTATTATCCTTGGATTTTACTGGTTTCGATATGGCGGTACGTTTTGGCATGATGACAAACCAGAGTGGGATACCATACCGAGTATTGTAAAAAAAGACATTTTTTTTGCCAAAGCGACGGTCGATGATTTAGTTGCTTTGGAACAAGTCAAGAAACATAAACTGAATGATGCATATACCCATAGTGATGAAGAAGATTTACAGTCAATGCAGGCCGTATTACCTGCCGGAGCAGACGATATTACGTCATACCCTAACCCTGTGTATGCGTTCAGACATATTGCAAAAGGTCCGAGGATAAAAAAACCATCTCATATTTTCTTAATTGTTGGTGAAAGTTATTTACAACAGTTATTTGATCCTGCTTATGCTTGTTTGAACCTGACATCAGGCGGCAAAAGATTAATGAATGATGTCCATACGGCTGTTTTGTCTAATTCTCTTTCATCAGGGATTATTTCCAGACCTTCTATTGTAAGTCTTATGTCGGGGATTTTTGACGCAGGTTTGGAACTCAACGAAAAAGAAACATTTTGGAAGGGAACAGTTCCTACAGCATTTCCTTTGCAGTTAAAGAAATTAGGGTATACTTCTACCTATTGGTATGGTGGAAATGTGACGTATGGTAATTTTAATCAGTTTGCACCAGCTTGTGGTTTTGACAGGGTAATGACAGCTACTGATTTTTGTGGTCCGAAGGCTCCTAAAACGTGGGTAGGAGTCTATGATAATGTATTTTTAGATAAAGCAGCTGAACTGATTCAGCAGACCAATTCCGGGAAGCCTGAATTTCATTTTGTATATACGACATCATATCATGGCCCGTTTAAAATTAATTTGAAAAAGTATGGATATGACACAGAAAGTGTTATGCCTGATGCTCCTGACGATATCAAACATAATAAGAGTTTGCAGGAAAATTTAGGTACGTTCTGGCTTTCTGATCAGGCCATCGGTACTTTTATTGATCGTATGCGTGCTGCCTATCCGGATAGTCTTTTTATTGTTACAGCCGATCATGCTATTAATATGACGCCACTGCAACATACCTCTATTATGAATCGGGATTGTTCCATACGGGAGCAGCATTGTCCGGTTTTCATGGTGTATCATAAAGACTTGGATCAGCATATTTTTGCCGGAAACACTATTGGTGGTCATATGAATATCATGCCTACGGTTATTGAACTGATTGCACCAAAAGGCTTTACATATTATTCTTTATTTTCTTCGCTTACTGAACCTATCGACCATTTAGTTACGCCATATCATTGGCTCAGACCGGATGCATATGGAACTTTTGAAAATGAATTTTATCAGCCATTGGGGAAGCATCATAAAGAAGATGAACTCTGTGAAGGACCGATTCCCTATGTAGATGAATGTACGGCGTGGAAAAATTTGACAGGATATATGGTACGCCATCCGGAACTGTTGCAGAAAAAAGAAGACATTCTTCAGCAATAGAAGGGCAGCTTGGCAGTCTCCTCTCCTATGTGTTCATTTGTCATTAGCAAAGCTCCATCCAATGTAAGTGTATCTATCACATTGGATGGAGCTTTATTGCATGTATCACGCAGGATGCAGCAATGTCTGATGTTTTGTTGTGGAAACGGATAATTTTCTGTATATATGGCAACGGATAGCAAAAAGCGACAGCATTCTATACATTGTTAACTTTAAAACTTCGTATTAAAAGTTGACGTATGTAAGGCGAGGGGGTATAATAGAAAATATCATATCAGTCTGATAGAAATATGGAGGGACGTCAGTGTATGGAGTATAGTATTGCAGAGATAACAGAAAAGGTATTAGCTGGTTATCGGTTCAAGCGGGGCGATGATTTACAAGTATTTCTTCAGGCACCTCTTGAAGAATTGCAGCACGGGGCCGGTGTATTGCAGAAGTATTTTTGTGGGAATCATATCGATTTCTGTACGATTATCAACGGCCGCAGCGGCCGTTGTGGAGAAGATTGCAAGTATTGTGCCCAGTCGGCTTGTCATCATACCGATTGTGAGGAATATGGGTTTCTGCCTAAAGAAGAAATCATTGCGAATGCCAAAGCCAATCAGGATGCCGGTGCTAACCGGTTTGCTATTGTGACATCAGGACGAGCACTGGCAGGGGAAGATTTCGAACGGGCTCTCGATGTATACCGTACGATGCATAGCACTCTTCATATCGGTTTGTGCGCGTCTCATGGCCTGCTTTCGGCTAAGCAGCTGCACCGGCTTCATGAAACTGGTGTTACCAGTTATCACCATAATATCGAGACGTCACGGCGGTTTTTCCCTCAGATTTGCACGACCCATACGTATGATGACCGCATCCGGACGATACGGCTGGCTCAGAAAGAAGGATTGTGTGTTTGTTCCGGTGGAATTATCGGTATGGGAGAAACATGGGAAGACCGTCTGGATATGGCCATCAGTTTGGCTGAATTAGGTATCCAGTCTATTCCTATTAATGCATTAATGCCGATTCCGGGAACGCCACTGGAAAACCGGCCCCAGCTGGATGGGAAAGAGGTGTTGCGCACGATTGCATTTTTCCGGTTTATCAATCCGGAAGCCAATATCCGTCTGGCGGCAGGAAGAAAATTATTGCCTGAAAACGGTGCTACAGCCCTTTTGAGCGGTGCTTCTGCATCTATCACGGGAAATATGCTTACCACATCAGGCACGACTATTGCCGGGGATATGGTCATGCTCAGACGACTGGGGCTCACGAATGATGAGAGTGCCAGAACGTGTGGAACAAATTGTGCCGCCGGCTGTCATCATTAAACAGGGCATTTACAAAGAAGAGGATTGCAAAAAGGGAAGCATTTCTGCAGGTTTGATATGATGCAGAAATGCTTCCCTTTTACTGTTTTTCTTATTGTTTCTTCCGACGGCGCCGGTTATCTCCGCCTTTATGCAATGTTTTATGGCGTTTTTCTTTCGTGGTCTGATAGGTGCTGGCCGGAAGCTTGTCTTTGTATACTTTCTTTTTCTTTGGTGCCGCGTTTTTTGCTTTGACCCGTATCTGACCATTGGCGGCATATTTGGTAATTGTCGCTTCAATCGTGTGTTCGATACGGCGTACCCAGTTTTCATCGGCAGCGGTAGCAAACATGATGGCCAGTCCTTCACTGCCGGCACGGCCCGTGCGGCCTATGCGATGG
Organism: Megasphaera sp. UBA4382; assembly: GCF_002391155.1. NCBI lineage: Bacteria > Bacillati > Bacillota > Negativicutes > Veillonellales > Veillonellaceae > Megasphaera > Megasphaera sp. UBA4382. The sequence continues at coordinate 21,907 of NZ_DGRS01000021.1, forward strand.
ATATAGTAATCGACGTCGTGGGGGACATCATAGCTGAAAACGTGAGTAATGCCTTCGATATCGATGCCCCGGGCTGCAATATCGGTTGCGACCAGAATCTGGGTACGGGCTCTGGAAAAATCACGCAATACCTGGCTGCGGCGACCCTGACTCATATCGCCGTGGAGTTCACCGATGTTGAACCCGCGGGCAATGAGTTCTCCCGCCAGCCAGGACGTGCGCTCTTTCGTGTTGCAGAACACAATAGCCAGATAGGGATTCATATCGGCCAGCATCTGGCAGAGAAAATCCAGTTTTTTTTCTTCCTGGACCATGTAAATCCGCTGTTCAATCGTATCCAGAGCAATGGTATCGCCTTCAAGGATATTGAGGACTAACGGATGAGTCATATGCTTTTTAGCCAGACTGCGGATTTTATCGGGGATGGTGGCAGAGAAGAAAAGCAGCTGTCTGTTGGACGGCGTCATGGCAATGAGTGTGTCAATGTCTTCCAGGAATCCCGACTGCAGCATCTGGTCGGCTTCATCGACGATGATCCGCCGTACATGGGATAAATCGAGGGAATTACGGCCACAGTGGTCGAGAAGCCGGCCGGGGGTACCAATGATGACGTGGGGGTGGCGATGGAGCTTCTGGAGCTGATTTTCGATGGTTTTGCCGCCAATCAGGCTGAGCACATCGACAGAAAGCGATGGCGCCAGAGTCAATGCCACGTCGGCAATCTGTTTGGCCAGTTCGCGGGTCGGAGCAACAATCAGGACCTGTTCGCGCGATAAATCGGTACGGATCTGCTGCAGGGCTGGCAGTAGAAAAGCCAGCGTTTTGCCTGTACCGGTCTGTGCCTGGGCCAGGACATCCCGTCCTTTGAATATGGCGGGAATAGACTGGGCCTGAACGGCAGTCGGTTCATTGATGCCCTGTGTATGCAATAGATTGGTTAATTCCGGCGTAACGCCGAGTGTCTGGAATGTTTTCATGGGTATACCTTTCTCTATTCAAAAAAAATAATATATGTCTCTTTTACATGTGTTTATTTATTATACCATAAGATTCAACTCTAGGCATTCTTTTTGAAATTTGGTATACTAAACTGTAAATGACTTTTCTTTCAGGAGGCAGATAGCATGAGCTGGTGGCGTGATATTTTCCGTCAATGCGTATTTATGAGCTTTTTCATTATTCCCATTCCCATTGGATCCTATACGATTCACAGCGGTTCCAGTGCGGCTGTGGCGCTCATATCCCATCTGGCTCTGTCCTTTCTGATTCCCCTAGCTTATGTGGGCACGAAAGAAGCGACGTTTGGCCCGAAACATGCCCGTATCAGCCGTATAAGCTTTGTCATTGCCTGGCTGGTACTGGCAGCTATTGGCGGTGCATTCAGCGCCTTTATGGGGCAGATATGGAAGGCGTCTTCCTTCTGGGAATGGCCTACCATCGGTCGTGATATTGTTTTTATCGGTATTATGTATGGCGAACTATGTGCGACTATGTTGGGAGCCTATGTCCTGAGCCGGTTTCATGATACCTGCAGAAAAGAGCGTGTGTAAATGAATAACCCATCGTGGCGTCCCTATGGGCTTCATCTGGCCTGGCAGTGCGTCTGGCTGATCCCTGTTCCTTTTGGGGCGTTTGTTTCTGATAAAGGATTTCTTACCGTTTTGTCTTTTCTTGTATTTTCCCTGGGTTCTTTGACGGTGCCATTGCTGCAGCGTCATCGGCAGGTGAGAAATCAGGGATATACCTTGTATGCTTCACCGGGAATGTATTTCTATGGCGCCTTGACTGGTCTTATGCTGGTGACGGGCTTTTTTGACAGCCTGATAGGTACGCGTCTATGGCAGAATTATTATAGCCGGGTCATTCTGTATACGTGCTGGATGATCGTAACGATCCTTGTACAAAATCTGCTGGCCTGGGGCTTTGATTTCTGGAAAAAACGGCGCAGGAAATATGCCTGGTCGGAATTTTTCGACCCGGTGCTGTATGCGTTGCCTATCCCCCTTTCGTTTATGACGATGTGCTTCTTTCCCGTACTGGACACGACGGGTCTGGATGGGCCGCTCATTGGCGTCTTTATTCTCCTGGGGCTTTGCGTTTTTCTGCTCATCGCTTTTGTTCTGGCTTCGTTCGCGCTATACTTTTACCCTGCAAAAGAACGGTTTCCCAAAACGGGCGACCGTATCGTTCAGCTCATACGGATTCTTTGCATGAGTCTGGCCTGGCTGGCCCTCAATATGCCGGCATCTCCGTATATCCGGTTCGTCGTAGGTCATACGCCGCTATCGGAAAATAGTATTCTGACGCTGCTTGTTCCTCTTGCTGGAGAGACTATTTCTATCATAGCTGCCGTAGCTGGCAGCAATCTCATTCCACTTATCTGGAACAGGCTGCACCGGAGTCAGGCATAGGGACTGATTTCATTGCCAATCATATATTACAGACAGATACAAAAAAGCTGTCCTTTGCAGGACAGCTTTTTTGTGTACATACAGATATTCAGCTTTTTGCACGCTGTTCCTGCATAAATGGCTGTTTCATGATGACGAAACGCACTACATAAGTCATCCAGCCAATGAAGACAGCGGTACAGCCACCGAGGAAGGTGGGCAGATCCAGTGTCGTCATAGCATAGAAACAATAGATGATGGAAACACCGGCAAAGAAATAAGCCGTATTCCGGTTGCACTGGGTATTGGAAATCCCTTCCGTATCGAGAATGGATTTGAGGGCTGCTGAACAGAGAATATAAGGAATTACGTTAGTAACGACAGCCAGGTTTGCGAGGTTTTCAAATTGTTCGGCCAGAGTCGGGCTGATGGTCATGAGGGATAAAAAGCTCTGCATGACCAGGATGAGCATCATGCCTTTAAGAGGAACATCGGCATCGGTAACTTTGGCAAATACCTTCGGGAACAGACCGCGCTGAGCACTTGTTTTAAAGACCCGGGCCAGCGTAAACTGCCAGGAAAGAAGAGAGCCGGCACAGGAGAAGACCATGAGTCCCATGACCGCTTTGCCTGCTGTAGAACCGAGCATGGTGGCGAAAGCCAGGCCGAACGGAGCACTTGAATTGAGGATATCGTTGTTGGGAACGACACCGGCAATGACGTTGGTCGATGCTACGTAGATGATGGCAACGGCAACGGTGCTGACGAAGGTCGCAATGGGGACGGCACGCTGCGGGTTTTCTACGGCATCCATATTGACAGCTGCCGATTCAAATCCCAGGAAGGACCAGAGTGTGAGGGCGATAGAATTGCCAATAGCGTCCCCCAGGCCAAAATGGTTCGGATTCCATGAGCTGACCCACAGCTGGGGATCGAACCAGTACCAGCCGATGAGGGAAATACCCAGAACAGGGATAATGGCTCCCCAGATAGTTATCGTGCTTAGTTTGCCGGAGTAACGTGAACCGCTGAAGTTAAGTGCAGCAGCAATCCAAAGAAGTGCTATAGTATATAGACATGTCTGCAACGGCGTCAGTTCAGTGCCAAAGAAGCCAGCACCATAACCGACGGCTGAAATAGCAATAGCTACGTTTGCAATGACAATAGAGACGGAATAGGAATAACTTGTCATGAAATGTCCAAGACATCCGAACCGATACTCAGCATAACCTCCCATGCCACCCGGCTTGGTAGAGAACATACCACATCGGGCGAACGTCAGTGCCAGGGCTAAAGAGCCGAGAGAAGTAATAATCCAGGAAATAATCGAAATCGTGCCTACTTCGGCAAGTTTCGTCGGCAGCATGATGATGCCGGCACCGAGCATGTTGGCCGCTGCTACAAAGGTCAGCTGAACCAAAGACATTTTACGACGTGAAGTTTTCATTATCAGTCCTTCTTTCTTAGGGCCGGAGACGTGTCGTATCAGGCCGTCTCCCTTGTCATAGTATGGTAAAAATATAGCCCGTTTTTATAGCTAGTACATTGTAGCATGTTTACTATGAAAATTAAATGGTTTTTCGATAAAAAAATAAAATAGTATGATAATTTTTTAAAATCGATAGCCTGGGTATTTTTGGCAGTGTTATTGAAAAAATTTCAAAAAAAAGACAGCCACTATAAAGTGACTGTCTTTTTTAAGACCATCTAGTCGGAATTAGTCGCACATTTTAATTGCTACGGCTGTACCCTGGCCACCGCCGATGCACAGGGAAGCGAGGCCATAACGGGAACCATTGCGGCCCGGTTCTGCCAATGCATAGAGCAGAGTCGTGAGGATACGGGCACCGGAGCAGCCTACGGGGTGACCGAGGGAGATACCGGAACCATAGATGTTTGTTTTGCTCATGTCAGCGCCGAGCTGCTGGCAGCAATATACAGCCTGAGCTGCGAAAGCTTCGTTCAATTCAACCAGTTCGAAGTCTTCCATTTTGAGGCCGGTTTTCTTGAACAGTTTATGGCAGGCCGGGATAGGACCAGTACCCATGATAGCCGGTTCAACACCTGCTGAAGCCCAGTCGAGGATTTCAGCAATCGGTTTGATACCGAGTTCTTCGGCTTTTTTCTTGCTCATGAGAACCAGTGCGCAAGCAGCATCGTTGATACCGGAAGCGTTACCAGCTGTAACTGTGCCGTCTTTTGTGAAAGCCGGTTTTAATTTAGCGAGGCCTTCCAGTGTGGTTTCCGGACGGATATGTTCATCCTTCGTAATGACGATATCGCCTTTTTTGCGGTTGTGGATCGTTACAGGAGCGATCTGAGCATCGAATTTGCCTTCAGCCTGGGCTTTGGCAGCACGCATCTGGGAATTGTAAGCGCATTCATCCTGCTGCTGACGGGTTACGCCAAAGCGGGATGCGATGTTTTCTGCCGTTACGCCCATGTGGTAGCCATTTTCTGTGCAAACCAGGCCATCACGGAGCATCGTATCTTCGAGGACACCATTGCCCATACGATAGCCACGGCGTGCTTTTGCGATAACATACGGAGCGTTGGACATGGATTCCATACCGCCGACGATTACGCAGTCAGCGTCGCCGAGTTCAATCTGCTGAGCGCCGAGGGATACAGCACGAAGGCCGGACCCGCACAGTTTATTGATAGTAAATGCAGGAACTTCCTGAGGAATACCGGAATGGAGAGCTACCTGGCGGGCTGTGTTTTCGCCGCAGCCAGCTGTCAGAACATGACCCATGATAACTTCATCAATCTGATCTACAGGAACTTTAGCACGTTCGATAGCAGCTTTAACAGCAACGATACCGAGCTGGACAGCTGTTACGTCTTTGAACTGGCCGTTGAAGCTGCCGATAGGAGTACGAGCTGCACTTACGATGACTACATTTTTCATTGAAAAACCACCCTTTCTGAGTACAAATAAAATAGTATATCTGTTAGTAGATGTAATATCTGCCACATAGACACTATTTATATCCTGGTGCTTGGGGATTGTGATGGAGCTCTCTTTCTGAATGAAAAAGCTGAGTTCTAAATTTCACAATCTCTATGTGTATATAGTACATTTTTTCACATGGATTTGCAAGTAAAAATTGAAGGAATTCTATACCAAATACTCATATTTATTCTCCAATATTTCCTAAACAGAATACACAATTACCTATCATATTTAAAATATGTATTTACGAACGCGTTCGAGAATACATTGTATAATAAACGATATATGTCAATATGTACTAATTGAGATAAATTTCACAAACTCTGCAAAGGTCTGCATTTAGAAATTCAGGCTGATTCCTTCCTGATTATTCATGGAATATCCGCCTTTTTCGACGAAGAAAAATTCTGCAGCCGAGTTTTCTTCTTCCAGCTGATGAAGCCGTTTGACAATGCCATAGGGGTTGTCGAGAGACAATTCATCCCCGTTGCCGCCAATGAGCCAGAGTATCTTGTAGCCTGATGGAATGGTACGCAGCTTGTCTTCTCCTTTTCCATCGGTGAAATAGAGAAGAAGGTCTATTTTATGTTTATTAGCGTATTCGATGACCGGTGCATAACAGGTACCACCCCGCCCGGCAGGACGGGCCTGCAGGTCTTTGATTGTCCGGACGGTATATACTTTGCGGATGTGGTCGTCACATTGTATGATAGTGATTTCTGTCTTATATTCCCGTACAATCTGGAAGACTTCTTCCATTGCCTGTTTGAATTCATCATCACTGATACTGCCGCTGATATCGAGGGCAATATATATCTTTGCCTTATAGTTGCGCAGCTGGCCCCGCAGGTCCAGTCGTTCCGGCTGACGGCGGTTGCGGCGGGCCGTCGTTTTTTTATTGCCGCTGGCTACCGTACCGGCGAGTTTCTTTAAATAGAAGTGCCAGGGAAGAGTATGATTGCTGTCCTTGATCTGGGCAATGGCATTGGCAATATGATCCGACAATTTGCCCCGGCTTGCGGAATCGACATATTTTTCTGTGAATCGTCCCAGAAGCTGGGCATCGATCGTGTCTGATTCATTCCAGACATCATGAGTGCGCAGAGGGTCGAATTTGGTCAGGATATCTGTATCAGCCGTATTATCCTCATCGGTGATAGTCGTCGTCTTTTCCCGTTTATCAATGGCTTCCTGTATTTCCTGTACATAATCTTCCAGAGTTCCGAACGGCGTAAGATAGAGGTGGTACTGCAGATTGACCCAGTCGAGCGTTGCCGCATCATCGGGAAGGGGACGCAGGTAAGTGTTGACGACGATATCCATGGCCAGGTTCAGGGCCAGCTTGCTGTAATGATCCTGAAGGTCTTTGGCACGTTGCAGGTGTTGGAAGACGATGTGCAGGATTTCATGGCGGATGCAGTTTCCCATCTGTTCGATGGTCAAAGGCAGGAAGATGAAGGGATTGAAATACATGACATACTTTGCTCCCTTGAAATTCGTCGCCGTGGCCGAACCGATATTGAGGCGGATTTCTTTTCCCATCTGGAAAAAGAAGTATCCATAGAAATTATCTTTGTCATCGAGCAGTTTCAAACTGATTTTGCTGACAAATTCGAAGAATTCCCGCACAAAGTCTGCCGGTAAGTCTTTTGCCCGGCAGGCCTTATCGGAAAGGCGCATTTCATTATCGGCCCATTGGTTCAGTTTTTGGTCGAGGAGTATGGCCTCGGTACGGAGTTGTTTATCCAATACAATCACCCGATTGCTTCATAGGTTTTAAAATAAGCATCAATAAAATGGTCATTCTTCAGGGCGTATTTTCCGACTTCTTTCGTGTTATTGCGGATATCTTTCATTACGCCTATCATGAGATCGACCGGATAATAGTGCAGGAATGTCACCAGCCGTTCGATTGCCTGATTGGGATCGATGGCACCTTCTATGAGCTTGCTGTCAAGCTGGCGCAGGATATTTTTGGCTGCCAGATACAGCCGGGTGTGGGATTCGTTCTCGATCTTTTTGATTGTTTCTGCGGTCATGGACGGACTGGAAAACACATCGGCGTATGACACGAGCGGCTGGGCGTCGGATTCGATGAAGTTGACGAATTCTTCGGCAATGACCTTTCCTACATTACCGCGGATTACATTGAAAAATACGTTCCTTGTATAGGATTCAGGATGTTTGGCATAAATACGGTAAATATCGGAAATCCGTTCGTAACTGCGCGGTGTCGCATTGATATCGTCTTCATTGCGCTGTGACAGATAGTCGGGGAAGGTGGAAATAAATTCCATGACCCGCGGTTCGATTCCCTTAGTGGCAGCCCAGTCCAGCCACTGCATGTAATCCGGTTCCATATACAGCCAGACAAAACGGTTTTTCTGGGCATCATCCATTTCTACAGTCTGATAATCATAGGTATCCGTGGGGTTCATGGCGGCGATGATACGTACGCTTTCGTCAAGGTGGTATCCATTGATTTCATGATTGAGTATGAGGTTCATCAGTTCCTGTTGTACGGCGTGTTCGCAGCGGTTGATTTCGTCGATGAAGAGGAGAACTGTTTTTCCTTCAGCCAGAGCTTCATCGATTTCTTTCAGTTTGTGATGAATGGCATAGACGGTCGTACGGTTTTCGACGGTAGGCAGGCCGCCGATTTCGCCTTCCTTTAAAATATTGCCATCAATATCGATGAGTGTCCATCCGTTTTCTGCCGCCAGATCCGTAGCCAGGGCTGTCTTGCCAATCCCTGTTTCCCCGATGAGAAGTGGAACCGCCTGAGCGGCTAAAACGAGTTTTACACTTTGCAGTGTGTCATTATAATTCATGAATATTCCATCCTATCTCTGTAAAATCTAATAAAAATCTAATAAAACAATATTATACGATATAAAAATTATATCTTAATACTACTATATAATAATACAATAATAAATGATGACCGGCAAATGGTAAAGAAGAAATAGCTGATTTTCCTGTGGCACGTGGGGAATCTTTTATTGAATCTTTAATTTTTCATCGACCGTAACCTGTTTGGCTTTCCGGCTCCCATATTGGTAGACGAATAATAATTTATCGATTGGACTCCAGCCATAGTCTGTTTCGATGCGCCGGCAGCCAATGAAATCCCGTACATATTTTTCCGGCACATCTTCCTGGGATAATGTTTCTTTCAGGACACTTTTCAGGTCGTCATTGCTGATGAGCCGGTTGCGGGGCAGATAGCGGATGACCAGAATATTGATTTTTAAAAATGTAAGCAGTGTTTCTTTATCCGTATCGACAAATAAACGGATTGCCTGTTCATTATTGGCAATGGCAATGCACTGCGCTTCGAAGGAAGGTTTGTCTATATAACGCAGGGCGGTGTAGTTAATGGCGGCCGCCGCTGCCTGGACGTGAGGCGTCGGATGTTTGATGTAGCGGATGGCATCGTAATTTTGCCGTATGGCAGCGAGCTGCAATTCTTCACTGGGGTTTTCTGCATACTGGATAGCCCATCCTGACTGCTGGATGGCTTCCATGATGAGCCATTCCGGCGGATGTTTGATGTATGCCAGGTTTGTCCAGCTTTTGTGAACGGCTTGTTTCAATAATTCTTTAGGGGCATTGGGAATGAACTGGATGGCTTTTGCTGTATTTTTTAAAGCAGTCAGTTGCATTTCTTTTGTCGGATTGTCAATAAACTCCAGAACCAGTCCGTTTTCGCGCAGAGCGGTCAATTTCATTTCTTCTGTAGGATTGGGAATGTGCTGCAGGGAAAATGGATTGATCTTGATCATTCGCATGTAGTCTTCTGCACTTTTTGTATTTGGCGGTGGAACCGATACGTTAGTATTGTACACGGCTTCAGGCACCTCCTTTACGATAAACGTTTTTCTACATCTTTTATTTTACGTTTTTTGCGGCTGTTTTACAACTGCTAAATCTCTTTACGTTTCAGCAACGTGTTCTGTTTATCGTTGGGAAATCCTGTTAGGTTATATTTATAAGTTTATACTTATTTTATAAAATTACGGTTATGTTCACGGATTAGGCTTATACTTAAAAAAATAAAGGCAAAGTAAAAATAGGTGATAAAGCAGATAAATAAGGAGATTTATGGTAAATTTCTACTAGAAAAGAGAAGCTGTAAGACCGGTATTTCCCTCTTGATTTTAAAAAATGAAAGCAGTATTATAATGGCAGATAGGGAATGGAACACCTTATCGAGATATGTTATTATTTATATATAATGATAATTTATTCAAGATTATTCAGGAGGATGACCATCATGAGTGCAAATGTAAAATTGCTGATTGCTGTTGGAGCACTGATGTCTTTTAGTTTTGTTGCTAATCTTCTTTAATATATAATTGCCTTGATTGTCGTGTTCTTTAGGATGGTGAAACAGATGAATACGAACGTAAAACTGCTGATTGCCGTAGCTGCATTGATGTCTTTCAGCTTCATTGCCAATCTGATCTGATTGTATAAAGTAAAAAACCGCTGTTGCCTGACGGGACAGCGGTTTTTTTGTGCGCCCGGTATAGGTGTACGCCGGGCAGGACGGAGTTACTTTTAGACTCACAGTATATATTATGGAAAATAATAAGCGGCAAAGTAACAAGTAAGCGGTTCCTCATCATTGAGAAACCGCTTACTTGTTAGTGGTGCGCCTAGAAGGATTCGAACCTTCGCACCCGGTTCCGGAGACCGGTGCTCTATCCCCTGAGCTATAGGCGCATGTCATATAACGTACTTTCATATAATATCACGAATTAAAAATTATTTCAAGACCGGATACGCAGGTTCTTGCTATATTTTTACTGGCAACACGTATCTATATATGGTATTATATAAAATAGGCTTAAAATGGAGTTGACGCAATGATGGAACGTATTTATCTGGATCATGCAGCGGCTACCCCTCTGGATCGGAGGGTGCTGGAGGCCATGATGCCGTATCTGACAAACCAATATGGGAATCCGTCCAGTCTGCATTATTTTGGGCAGCAGGCCCGTGCGGCTGTGCAACAGGCACGGCAGCAGCTTGCCCATTGTCTGGGAGTGGCCTCTGGTGATATTGTATTTACCAGTGGCGGTACGGAAGCGGATAATCTGGCCATACGGGGCTATCTGCGGGCCAATTATCCCCAGGGCGGGCACCTGATTACGTCAGCTGTGGAGCACCAGGCCGTTTTGAATACGTTCAGGGCGCTGGAACGTGAAGGATATGCACTGACGATACTTCCAGTGGATTGCGACGGCCGTGTCTCTCCTGAAGCGTTACGGCAGGCAATCCGTCCCGATACGGTCCTCATTTCCATCATGTATGCCAATAATGAGACTGGCACGATTCAGCCTGTACAGGAACTGGGAGCTATAGCCAGAGAATGCGGAATCGTATTTCATGTCGATGCCGTCCAGGCCTTTGGTTACCTTCCCGTACATCCTATAGAAGATGGCATAGATCTGCTAACCGTCTGCAGCCACAAAATATACGGTCCTAAAGGCATAGGAGCTCTATATATCCGCAAAGGGCTGCAGCTGGCTTCTGAGGCTTATGGAGGACCACAGGAACATCGTCTGCGTGCAGGAACGGAAAATGTAGCCGGAATCGTCGGATTTGGCATGGCGGCGGCTCTTCTGGAAAAGGAACGGCCGGAACGAATTAGAAAAGTCCGTATAGTCAAAGACCTGGTTTACCACGGCCTTATCGACGGCAATGACTTATTGCGCCTGAATGGCAGCTTGTCCCAGTCTTTGCCTAATATTATAGATTTTAGTGTAGACGGCATGGAAAGCCCGGTTCTTCTGATCGCCCTGGACCGGCAGGGCATTGCTGTGTCAGCAGGATCAGCATGTGAAGCCGGGGCAGTTGAACCTTCCCATGTACTGATGGCTATGGGCGTCGGTGAGAAATGGCTCCGCAGCAGTATCCGCATGTCCTTTGGTCCGGAAAATACAACAGAAGAGATTTATACGGTGATACAAGCGATTCAGGATATTACCAGATCTCTTAGAAAAGGAGAAAGATTATGACGAAATGTGTCGCCGTTGCTATGAGCGGTGGAGTAGATAGTTCTGTAACGGCAGCGCTCTTAAAGGAACAGGGCTATGATGTCATTGGCATTACGCTGCGTTTATGGGAAGAGGATCCGTCCTGTCCGGCAGTCGAAAATGTCCATTCCTGCTGTTCTTTATCTGCCGTTGATGATGCCAAAGCAGTGGCTTCTGTCATTGGCATTCCCCATTATACCTTGGATTACAGGAAGTTATTCCGTGACGATGTCATTGATTATTTTGTCCAGTCCTATGTAAAAGGGCAGACTCCCAATCCCTGCATTGCCTGTAATAAATTCATTAAATTTGGCCTGTTATGGCAGCAGGCTCAGCAATTTGGCGCCCAGTATCTGGCGACGGGCCATTATGCCCGTATCAGGCATAATGAACAACGCGGTGTCTATGAACTGCTGCGGGGGACGGACCGGCGGAAAGACCAGTCATACGTCCTGTATCAGCTGACACAGGATTTGCTGCCCCATATTTTATTTCCCATGGCGGAACTGGAGAAAGTACAGACGCGGGAACTGGCAAAAAAATTTGGCCTGCCTGTTTTTAATAAACCGGAAAGTCAGGATATATGTTTTATCCCTGATAATGATTATAAAGGTTTCTTAAAAAAACGGGTCCCAAAATGTTTTAAACCCGGAAATTTTGTCGATATCCGCGGTCATGTGGTCGGCCGTCATCAGGGAATCCCCTGTTATACCATCGGCCAGCGCCGCGGCCTGCATCTGGGCGGTCCCGGAGGTCCGTATTATGTTGTCGCACTCGATGTGAAACGCAATCAGGTCATCGTCGGTTCGGAAGCAGATTTATTCCGTACGGAAGTTATGGCCCGGGACCTCTCATGGGTGGAAGGACGGCCGGAAGGGCCGTTTGCAGCATTAGGAAAGATACGTTACGCGGCCAAGGAATCTCCTTGCATGGTGTACCCCGGCAAGGATGCTATGCGCGTCGTATTTGACACGCCGCAGCGGGCTGTAACGGCTGGACAGGCACTAGTATTGTATGACCGGGAATCGGGGAAACGGGTTCTTGGCGGTGGTGTCATTATTTAATGCTAGAGGAGTAATGAACGTGGCAACTAAATATATCCGTAATTTTTCTATTATTGCACATATTGACCATGGTAAATCGACGCTGGCAGACCGGCTGCTGGAAATGACCGGTACAGTATCCAAAAGGGAAATGGAAGACCAGCTCCTCGATACGATGGACCTGGAACGGGAACGGGGCATAACCATCAAGGCCCAGTCGGCCCGGCTGATTTATGATGCCCAAGATGGCCATCAGTATACCCTGAATCTCATTGACACACCGGGGCATGTCGATTTCAATTATGAAGTATCCCGCAGTCTGGCGGCCTGCGACGGGGCTCTCCTGATCGTCGATGCGACGCAGGGCGTAGAAGCGCAGACTCTGGCTAACGTGTATCTGGCTCTGGAACATGACCTGGAAATCATCCCAATCATCAATAAAATCGACCTTCCCAGTGCAGATCCTGAACGGGTTCGAAAGGAAATAGAAGATGTCATCGGCCTCGATGCCAGTGATGCTATCGAAGTCAGCGCCAAGACTGGATTCGGTGTCGATAAGGTGCTGGAAGCTATCGTACAGCGGATCCCCGCACCGGAAGATGCACCGGATAAGCCGCTGCGGGCCCTGATTTTCGATTCTCATTTCGATTCCTATAAAGGAGCCATTGCCAACATCCGCATTATGGAAGGCAGTCTCAAAACTGGGGACCGGATCCGCATGATGTCCAGCGGCATGGAATTTGAAGTGACAGAAACGGGTGTCTTCATTCCCCAGATGCACTCCGTGGCCTCTCTTGAATGTGGCAGCGTCGGTTATCTGGCGGCGAGCATGAAAAATGTCCGCGACTGTCGTGTCGGTGATACGGTCACGCTGGCAGATTGTCCGGCATCGGAACCGCTGCCGGGATACCGCAAGGCGACACCTATGGTGTATTGCGGCCTCTATCCGGTGGAAACCAATGATTATGACAATCTGCGCGATGCATTGGAAAAGCTGCACCTCAATGATGCGGCCCTGTTATTTGAACCGGAAACATCGACGGCTCTGGGCTTCGGCTTCCGCTGTGGCTTCCTGGGACTCCTCCACATGGATGTCGTCAAGGAACGGCTGGAACGGGAATACGGATTATCTCTGATTACGACAGCTCCGTCTGTTATCTATCATGTGTACTGCACAGATGGCACGATGGTCGCTGTCGATAATCCGTCCCTTATGCCGGATATGACGAAAATCGATCATATTGAAGAACCCTTTGTCAAGACGACCATCATCATCCCGAAAGATATGGTAGGGACGGTTATGGAAATTTCCCAGAACCGGCGGGGTCAGTATCTGACCATGGATTATCTTGATGAAACACGGGTTTCCGTTGTGTACAATCTGCCGTTGTGTGAAATATTGTATGACTATTTTGACACGCTGAAGTCTTCGACACGGGGATATGCTTCGCTGGATTATGAACTCAATGGCTATCAGGCATCGCCCATGGTCAAAATGGATATCCTGATCAACGGGGAAGTAGTCGATGCACTGAGCGTCATCGTGCATAAAGAATTTGCAGCCCGTCGTGGCAGGGCTCTGGTAGAAAAGCTCCGCAGCCTCATCCCGCGGCAGCTCTTCCAGATTCCTATCCAGGCGGCTATCGGCAATAAGATTATTGCCCGGGAAAACGTGGCGGCTCTGCGCAAAGACGTACTGGCCAAATGCTATGGCGGGGACATTTCCCGTAAGCGCAAACTTCTGGAAAAACAGAAAGAAGGGAAGAAGCGCATGAAGCAGGTTGGCAGTGTAGAAATCCCTCAGGAAGCCTTTATGGCCGTATTACAGGTAGATGAAAAATAATGATTGGTCTGTATATCCATATTCCGTTCTGCCGTCATAAGTGCCGGTATTGCGATTTTCCTTCTTATGGCGGCGTAGAATCGTATATACCGGCTTATACGGAGGCCCTCTGCCGGGAAATCAGCACTTCCCCCCGGGAGGGCCTTGCTGTCGATACGATTTATTTTGGCGGTGGCACACCGTCACTTTTGAAAATACCCCAGATTGCATCAATTCTGCAGGCTGTGACACAGCATTTTGCCGTCGATTCCCATGCAGAGATTACCTTGGAGGGCAATCCGGATAGTCTCGGCAGAGAGTACTTGAAAAGCCTTCATGAGTTGGGCATTAACCGGCTGAGCATTGGTGTCCAGAGTTTTCAGCCACAGCTTTTGCGCTCTCTGGGACGGATCCACTCATCCCGCCAGGCCGTCGAAGCGGTGGAGAATGCGGCCTGGGCGGGATTTGATAATCTGTCTGCCGATTTGATGTATGGCCTTCCCGGACAGACTGTGCAGATGGCAGCCGATGACCTGTCACAGCTTTTACGGCTTCCTCTATGCCATGCTTCCGTATACAGTCTCATTCTGGAACCCGGGACGTGTCTCTATCATGATGTAACCACCGGTATGGTATCATTACCACCGGATGATCAGGTGGAGGAAATGGCATCCGTGGTACATCAGGCTTTTAAAAGATACGGCTTCGATCATTATGAGATTTCCAGTTATGCCCGTCCGGGACGGCGGTCCCGGCATAATGTCAAGTACTGGACGTATGTGCCGTACCTGGGATTCGGCGTTTCGGCCCATTCCTTTGATGGACATGTGCGGTCTGCCCATATATCCAACATTCCTCAGTATATCCGCAATGCCGGAAGACAGTCTGTCCTGGCGGAATCCGTCGTTATAGATGTGAATCGGGCCCAGGAAGACTACTGTTTCCTCGCACTGCGTATGCGCGATGGCATTGCATACGATGACTTTGCCCGCCGGTTTGGTGTCCCAATGGAATCCGTCTTTGGCAAGGTTGTTGATAAACTGGTGAGACAGGGATTGTTGGAACGGAAAGAAGGCGGCTGCCGTCTCACTAGTCTGGGGCTGGCTTATGGAAATTATGTGTTCAGCCAGTTTATCCGCTGATTCTGGAAAGATGGGCAGATATGGAAAGGAGTGTACCCATATGGTAGCCGATATTATTATCAATATAACGGCCAAACAAGTACAACAGACTTTTTCCTATACGATTCCCGATGGTCTTTCCGTACGTATCGGTTCCCGTGTCCTCGTCCCGTTCGGCCCACGGCGGGAAGAGGGAATCGTGCTGGCTGTACGGGAAGAACGGGACAGTGACCGGCAGTATCAGCTGAAACCCATCCTGGCCCTGTTGTCATCGCAGGCCGGGTTCCAGGAAGAAATGATTCAGACGGCCGTATGGATCAGCCAGTATTACTTATGTGGACTGGCTGATGCGCTGCGGCTTTTCATGATAGAAAAAAAGGGAATTATCCGGCGCGTATACCTTAAGACTGGTCCTGTGCTCCCTGTAACAGAAGAAGAAAGAGCCGTAGCGGCCTATGTGGACGTACGCGGAAAGGCGGAAAAAAAGCAGGTGTGCCGTCAATTTTCCGCCGATTGCGTCGAGGAGATGGTCAGACAGCATCAGCTGGACCAGGAGGATTATCTCCAGAATCAGATTGCCGATAAAATGGAAAAATGGCTGGTTTTCCAGTCTGATGATACGACGGGCATCCTGAAGCGGCGTCCCCGTCAGGCCGCTTTACTGGCGCAGCTGAAACAAATCCGGACTGCCCCTTTCTCGTACTGGATCGGGAAGGGCTATTCGCGGGATGTTCTGCTGCACCTGTGTCAGAGCGGTTGTGCTACGATGAAAGAAAAGCTGAGCCATACGGTGGACCTGACGCATCCACTCGAAGGAGATGTTCCTTTCAGGCTCACAGAAGAACAGCAGCGGGCCGTTGATGCCGTACGGAATGATGCAGGCGGCCGCACCTATGTCCTTCACGGCGTTACAGGCAGTGGTAAGACGGAAGTGTACATGCAGCTGACCGAAGACGTGCTGCAAAAAGGAGGACAGGTTCTCGTCCTCGTTCCGGAAATCGCCCTGACCGGACAGATTGTACGCCGTTTCATCCGCCGCTTCGGCAATGATGTCGTCGTTATGCACAGTCAGCTGTCCAAGGGGGAGCGGCGGAATAACTGGCTGCGTATGGCAAATGGGGAAAGTCATATCTGTATCGGCGCCCGTTCGGCTGTCTTTACGGCAGTCCGTTCTCTGGGACTGGTCATCGTCGATGAAGAGCACGACAGCTCTTACAAACAGGAAGAGGCTCCCCGTTATCATGCCGTAGAAGTGGCACGCAGACGGGCTTCTTATTACGGCTGTCCTGTCCTCTTAGGCAGCGCGACGCCGTCTATTGCCGATTATTACCGGACACAGACTGGTCAGTACGTCCTTCTGGAATTAACGCAGCGTGTGCTTAACCGGCCTCTGCCGTCTGTACAGGTCGTCGATATGCGGGAAGAATTGGCCCGTGGAAACCGCCATGTGCTATCAGATGCCATGACAGATCTTTTGCAGGAAACACTACAGCAGAAACAGCAGGCGATCATCTTGTTGAACCGCCGTGGCTTTTCTACTTTCGTCATGTGCCGTAAATGCGGCTATGTTGTCAAATGTGACACCTGTGATGTCGCTATGGTGTATCACAAACAACAAGATCAGCTGCGATGCCATTATTGTGATGCGGAAAAGCCGGTTCCTCTGCGGTGTCCGGAATGTGGCAGCAAATATATCAAATTTTTTGGGACGGGGACGGAAAAAGTAGAAGAACAGCTTCGTGAACAATTTCCCCATGCCCGGATCGTCCGCCTGGATCAGGATACGACGACACGCAAAAACAGTGGTGATCACATCATCGAGGCATTCCGCCGTCATGAATACGATATTTTACTGGGGACCCAGATGGTCGCCAAGGGGCATGACTTTGCCGATGTCAGCGCCGTGGGGATACTGGCTGCGGACAGCCTGCTCAACCTGCCGGCTTACTGGGCTGGGGAACGGACCTTCCAGCTGCTGACCCAGGCTGCCGGCCGTGCCGGGCGCGGTACGATTCCCGGACGGGTCGTCATGCAGACCTATGCACCGGAACATTACGTTATCCAATGTGCAGAGCGGCAGGATTATGCAGCCTTTTATGCACAGGAAATACAATACCGGAAGGAACTGTTGTATCCGCCATTTCATCAGATATTGAAAATCGTCATTACTGATGAAAATGAAAAGGCCCTATGGGATACAGGCAATACGCTGGCTCTTTTGCTGCAGAACTGGCATACGGAAAGCGGCAGTGATACGGCCGTCATCGGGCCCTTCGTCGATATAATCAAGAAAGTACGGAATAAATACCGCATTGTTATTCTATTAAAAGGCCCGGATCTGACGGCCGTCAAAGACTTTATCCGCGCGCAGCGGGAATTCTGGCGTCCCGGAGTCATTCTCGATGTAGACAGCATGGGCTGAAAAGCCTGTTCCTTTCAAAAGAAAACTGTTATAATGAATACGAATGTTTTTTATCAGCAACATACTTGCATTTTTATTATCTATTGAGGTGGGTATTATGGCACTATTAAAAATTGTCAAAGCGGGTGCTCCGATTTTAAAAGAAACGGCATCTCCGGTCAAGACTATTACTAAAAATACAAAACGGTTACTCAATGACATGGCGGAAACCATGTATGAAGCAGAAGGCGTAGGGCTGGCGGCTCCACAGATTGGCAAGTCTTTGCAGATGATTGTTCTCGACGACGGGAACGGCCTCATCGAACTCATCAACCCGGAATTACTGGAAGCATCAGAAGAATTGCAGGATGGCCCCGAAGGCTGCCTCAGCGTTCCCGGGTATTATGGCGATGTAAAGCGTAGCCAGCGCATCAAGGTGAGGGCCCTGAATCGCCATGGCAAAGTCATCGTGTATGAACCGGAAGGATTCCTGGCCCGGATTTTCCAGCATGAAATGGATCATCTCGTAGGAACACTGTTTATTGAAAAAGCAACGAATTTGCGGAAAGTAGAAGAATAATGGAATCATTACGTATTGTTTTTATGGGTACACCCGATTTTTCCGTCCCGTCGCTGAAAGCGATTCACGCTGCCGGGTTTACCATCCAGGCTGTCTACACACAGCCGGACAAGCAGCGGGGACGTGGTAAGAAAGTATCGTCTTCGCCTGTCAAAGAATGCGCTGAAAAACTGGGGATTCCCGTGTTTCAGCCGCAGTCCCTGAAGGATCCCGATGTCATTGCGGCGCTGGCAGATCTTCAGCCCGATGTCATCGTCGTCATTGCGTATGGCAAAATCCTTCCCAAGGCGATTCTCGACATTCCCCGGTATGGCTGTCTGAACGTGCATGGTTCTCTGCTGCCGGCATATAGAGGGGCAGCGCCTATCCAGTATGCTATTAAAGATGGCGTCCGGACCAGCGGCGTTACGATCATGATGCTCGATGAAGGCATGGATACGGGGAAGGTGCTGAAAAAATCAGAAATAGTCCTCGATGCCAAGGAAACGACCGGTACTCTGTTTGATAAACTGTCTGTTATCGGTGCGGAAACGCTGATTCCGGTACTAAGAGACCTGCCCGCCTATGAAGCGGCGGCACAGAGCCAGGACGAATCTAAGGCGACCTATACCGCCAAGATTACGAAAGAAATGACTCAGATTGATTTTTCCCAGCCGGCTGTCGTCATTGAACGGCTCATACGGACGCTGGATCCCCATCCTGGCGCCTATGTCCTTCACGAAGGACACCGCCTGAAAATATGGGCAGCCGACGTCGTACCGGGGACGGAAGCGGAACCGGGCACGATCATTGAGGTCACAAAGACATCTATTACCGTGCAGACCGGACGCGATGCCCTGTGCATACGGGAAGTGCAGCCGGAAAGCCGTAAACGGATGGCGACGGCCCAGTTCCTGCAAGGCTGCCATCTGACTGCTGGCACCATGTTGTAAGGAGAGATGCGTTATATGGACAAGGGGACGACTTTTTTTCTAGTCTATGCCGCATTGGCAGCCGTCGCGACAGCCCTCTGTTTATGGCTGCTATGGACGGTGATGAGGCCTGGACTGGCTTATTATTTGCCGGCCATGGCAGTAAATCTCGTCTTTGGACTCCTCGTATGGGGATTTTTACTGCCGTTCCCGCTGCTTCTGCTTCTGGTCTTTACATCGTGGAAACAGCCGGCACCGGTTCGGCGGATCGTCATGCAATATATTAGATTTCTGTATCCCATGATGCGCCATCTGGCCGGGACGAAACAGCGGAAACATGTTCTGGCCCGCTCGTATATACAGTTTCTGAACGGACTTGTGTTGAAACAAAATCTGCATATCCCGGCAGAACGTATATTGGTTCTGGCGCCTCATTGTCTGCAATGGGATCAATGTCCCCACAAAATAACGCGCCGTGTAGATAATTGCCGGCAATGCGGCCATTGTACGATTGGGAGTCTGCTTGACCTTTCCCGCAGATCTGGCGCCCATCTGGCCGTTGCCTCAGGCGGTACGCAGGCCAGACAGCTCGTCTGTGCACTGCGCCCAAAGGCCATCGTGGCTATTGCCTGCGAACGGGACCTCATCAGCGGTATGGAAGATGTCCTTCCCTTACCTGTTTTAGGCCTCTTAAATGAAAGGCCTTATGGACCATGTTTTAATACCCATGTAGATGTATCGGCATTGTGCCGGTTTTTAGAACGACTGACAGGAGAGAATTATGAACGTACGCGAAACAGCTTTTCACAGTTTACTCACTATATGCAAAGATGACGGATATAGTAATATCGTCGTCTCCCGCACGATTCAGAAAGGAGATATGAATGACAGGGACCGCCGCTTTTATACGGAACTGGTCTATGGGACCGTCCGCTGTCTGAATTATCTGGACTGGATCATTGGAAAACTGAGTTCCCGTACGATCAATAAGCTCGACCCGGTTTGCCTGGTTATCCTGCGCATGGGGTTGTATCAGATTTTCCGTATGTCAAAGATTCCCGAATCGGCGGCCTGCAACGAAGCCGTCAAGATGGCACGGCGCTTTGGCAACCGCGGCATGGCCGGCTTTGTCAATGCCCTGTTACGGAACAGCA
The DNA here is from genome assembly GCF_002391155.1 of Megasphaera sp. UBA4382. Lineage (NCBI taxonomy): Bacteria > Bacillati > Bacillota > Negativicutes > Veillonellales > Veillonellaceae > Megasphaera > Megasphaera sp. UBA4382. The sequence continues at coordinate 42,329 of NZ_DGRS01000021.1, forward strand.
TACGCCGCCGCTTAGAATTCCAGATTCCGGATCTTTCTGAAAATGCACCGCTTCATCTGTCTCTGACCTATCATCAGCCCGTATGGCTGGTAAAGAAATGGATTCATGATTATGGTACAGATGACACGGTACGTATTTGTCAGTACTTTGATTCCATTCCTGACCTGTGTCTGCGGACGAATACACAGCGTATCAGCCGTGATGAACTGCTGCAGCAGCTTTCGAAGCGGGGATTGCAGGCCGTGGCGGCTTCGTTTTCACCGGAAGGCATTTATCTCAAGGATAATCCGGGCATACAGTCTTTGCAGGAAATCCACGATGGACTGGCTTTGATACAGGACGAGCCGTCCCAGCTCGTCGCTCACGCACTGGATCCGCAGCCCCATGAAGTCATTTTTGATGTCTGTGCGGCGCCCGGTGGCAAGACGACCCATATAGCAGCTCTTGCCGGCCCCGATACGACCGTCTATGGCTGTGATATTTACGAACATAAGCTGAAACTCATCGAAAGCAATGCACGCGCACTGCATCTTACGAATGTGCGGACATTGCTGCAGGATGCCTGTACCATTGGAGACAAGTATAGGGAAAAAGCGGACCGGGTACTGGTAGATGCTCCCTGTTCCGGTCTGGGTGTCCTGCGCCGCAAGCTGGATTTGCGCTGGCGGAAACGGGCAGAGGATTTACAAAAACTGCCTGTACTTCAGAGCCGCATTCTGGAAAGTGCCGCTGCCTGTGTCCGCCCCGGCGGTGTTCTCGTATACAGTACCTGTACGATGAACGATGGGGAAAACAGTCAGGTCATCCAGCAGTTTCTGCAGGCTCATCAGGAGTTTAAGGCCGAGAATTTGGGAAACCTCTGCGGACTCAGCCAGCCTGGCCCTTTTATCCAGCTCCTGCCACAGAAGGATGAACTCGATGGATTCTTTATTGCCCGTCTGAGAAAGGAAGGACATCGTGACTGATATTTTGAGCATGACTGAACAAGAATTGCGTCATTTTTTGGAAGATAATGGCATGAAGCCGTTCCGGGCCAGCCAGATTTTTCATTATCTGTATAAGGAAAATATATGGAAGTGGCAGGATATGCGCCTGCTTCCGCAAAAAGACCGGGACTATCTTCAGGAGAAAGCACCGCTCTATATTCCGGAAGTCGTATCCCGGCTGGAAGCACCGGATGGAACGGTCAAACTGCTGCTGTGCCTTTTTGATGGCCATACAGTAGAAACCGTGCTCATGCGTCATCCCTATGGGAATTCCATCTGTCTGTCATCCCAGGTGGGGTGTGCCGTAAACTGTGCTTTCTGTGCCTCGGCCAAAAACGGATTTGTCCGGAATCTGACGACTGGGGAAATGATATCCCAGCTCCTGGCATTCCGGAAATATGTAACGTCAGATCTCCATTCCATCGTACTCATGGGAACCGGTGAGCCCCTTCTCAACTATGATGCCGTCATTAAATTCATGCGCCTCATTCATGAAAAAAATACGTTCTATCTGGGATACCGCAATATGACTCTTTCGACATCGGGCATCGTTCCCCGTATGTACGACCTGGCAGCCGAAGACATGCCGATTACTCTGGCCGTGTCTCTCCATGCGCCGACGGATGAACTTCGCCGGAAAATCATGCCTATTGCAGAAAGATACCCCTTGAAACAGGTACTGGAGGCAGCGGATCATTATTTCCAGGAAACAGGACGGAAGGTTACTTTTGAATATATCCTGATCAAAGACGTCAATTGTAATCCAAACTGTGCCCGGAAACTGATTGAGCTCCTGGGCGGGAAAAATATATTGATTAATGCAATCCCTATCAATGATAATTATGATGTAGGATTATACCGGCCGGGTCAGAAGGCCATGCGGGATTTTGTAGAAACGCTGCAGCATCATGGCTTGTCAGTTACGCTGCGCCATGAAATGGGCAGTAAAATCCAGGCGGCCTGCGGGCAGCTGCGCATAAAACATCTGAATACGTAAGAAGCGATTGACAGTATTCTTCAGATATGCTATGTATTATAGGAGCATAGTCTATACGCACCGTCGAGAGGACGTGAGAGTTTGGGAACATATGGTGAATCTAAAATAGGCCTGGTGCGCAAAGTGAATGAAGATTCATACTATATCAGTGCTGATCAGGATGTATTGGCCGTTGCCGATGGCATGGGCGGGTACGTAGGTGGTGAGATAGCCAGTAAAACGGCTGTTAAAGCGATTGCCTATTATTTTGAAAATTACACATTTACAGCTCCCGTACAATTGGAAAAAGCCGTTCAATATGCTAATTCCTGCATTCTTAGCAAGACCATGATTGATCCGTCACTGAAAGGAATGGGGACGACCGTATCGTTAGTGACCTTATCGGGTGAACGGGCTTTCTGGGCACATGTCGGCGACAGCCGGATTTATCTGTACCATGATCATAAATTACAGCAGATTTCCAAAGACCATACGATTGTACAGGTCTTGTTGGAAAAAGGAAAGATTACCGAAGAAGAAGCTGAAAGTCATCCGAAACGGCATGTCCTTACCCGTGCCGTCGGCGTTGACCGTAATTTGTTAGTTGACAGCGGTATTTTCCAGATACATCATGGGGACCGCCTGCTCCTTTGTTCCGACGGATTAACCTCTTTTGTCAGTCAGGAAGAATTATGCGAGGCACTGGGAAATACAGCACTCAGTGAACGGGAAATCATTAATACGTTATTTGACCGTGTTTATGAAAACGGTGCAAAAGATAATGTGACAGCTGTACTTAAAACCGTTGAATGAACAGATACCTGCTATGAAAGTGGTGGAAATCAGAAATGATTGGTCATATCTTAGACAATCGATATAAGATATTGGAAAAAGTGGGTAGTGGCGGCATGGCCAGCGTGTACAAGGCACAGGATATTCTCCTGGACCGGATTGTTGCGGTCAAAGTCCTGCATAGCAAATATGCCAGCGACCATGATTTCGTCGTGCGCTTCCGTCAGGAAGCCCAGGCGGCAGCTAAATTATCCCATCCCAATATTGTAAATATATACGACGTCGGCTACGACGAAAACGCGCATTATATTGTCATGGAATACGTGCGCGGTGAAACACTGAAAGAATATATTGAAAAGCACGGCCATCTGCCAATCAATACGTCAATCCAGATTACCTTCGACATTGGTGAAGCATTGGAGCATGCCCATGCGAACGGAATTGTCCACTGTGATATCAAACCGCACAATATCCTGGTGACAGAAACGGGACGAATCAAAGTGGCCGATTTTGGCATTGCCAGAGCGATTAATTCCAGTGCGACCAACAAAGGGGATAACTCGGTTCTGGGATCGGTCCATTATTTTTCACCTGAACAGGCCAGTGGTGGAAAAATCGATGAACGGACGGATATTTATTCTCTTGGCGTCGTCATGTATGAAATGATGACCGGTGTCGTTCCTTTTGAAGGAGACACGGCAATCAGTGTGGCTCTGCAGCATGTGCAGGATGATATCCCGCTGCCAAGTAAATACAACCGCCGGATTCCCCAGCTGGTAGAACGATGCATTCTGAAGGCCATGGCCAAAAATCCTGACGACCGGTTTCAGTCCGTAACGGAAATGATGTCGGAACTGCGCATGGCCCAGGGATTTGTCAATACGAATAAAGCCAAAGGCGCACCGCCTATTATTAAAAACAATTTCAATACGCAGAAAATACAGCCGATGAAGGACCGGCAGGAACCCAAAAGAAAAGGCTTTTTTGCCCGGTTCGTCGATTCTATCAGCAATCATTCCAAAAAATCTATCGTCATTGGAATGATGATTGTATTTGTAGCGACTTTCGCCTGGGCCTTTTTCTCCTTCGGTAATTTCTGGAGTACAGAAAATATCACCGTTCCTGATGTGACAGGGAAACAGGTAGAAATTGCCAAGAATATATTGAAGAAGAAAAATCTCGATGTGTCTGTCAAGGAAGTCGAAAGTTCAGATGTGCCGATTGGTGAGGTCATCAGCCAGACGCCGTCAGGCGGTGCTGTCGTCAAAGCCCAGCGGACAATCCATCTGACGGTCAGCAAGGGCAATAAGGGAGAAGAAGTCCTGATTCCGGACCTGAAAGGGCTGACGATGGATGAGGCAGAAAAGATTCTGAAAGAAATCGGTCTTTCCATCGGCAAGGTCAAGTATGAATCCAGTGATTCTGTCGAAAACGGCCATATCATCAGCCAGAATCCCAAATCACCTGATAAAGTAGAAAAGGGAACGAAAATCAACCTCGTGATCTGCCGCAAGAACAGTGATGAAACAAAACCGTCCAAGGCACTGCCCGATACGTCTGGCATGAGTCTCGATGCGGCCATCAAAGCCTTGCAGGATGCCGGTTATAATGTAGGTAATATTTCTAATCTCGACAGCTCGAAAGACCAGAGCCAGGCTAAAGTCACCAGTCAGTCCCAGCAGGGGGATTCTGTCGATTTGTCTGTCGAATATCCGTCGGCGGCACCGGCAGCTGATCCCAATGCCAACAATCAGGAACAGGCCGGAACGACTCATACGGGCATGGTCAATATCAGCGTTCCATCCGGTGCTTCCAGTCAGCATGTCCAGATTGTCGTCAGTGATGACAACGGATCACGTGTCGTCTATGACCGGAACCAGTCTGGCGGGGATAGCATCAGTAAGAGCGTCAGCGGTACAGGCCGGACGAGAGTTAAGGTATATATCAATAATTCACTGGTTCAGGACCAGTACATTTAAAGCGCCACAGGGCAGAGGAGGATTATGACAACAGGCCGGGTCATCAAAAATTACAATGGTTTTTATTACGTCGATACAGGAGACCAGGAATTGGTGGAATGCCGGCGCAGAGGGAAGCTGAAAGCGAAGATACTCGTAGGAGACCGGCTGTCTCTGACTATGGTCGGTGACCACAAAGGGGTCATCGAAGCCGTCCTGCCGCGGTCTAATGCGCTCCGGCGCCCGGCTGTGGCCAATATAGACCAGATGTTCATCATCATGGCAGCCCAGTCACCGGATCCGAACCAGTTCCTGGTGGATAAGATGCTCATGACGTGTGAGTACGCCGGCATCCATCCCAAGCTCTGCTTTAATAAGTGCGATTTGGACCGGGAAAAGGCAGAACAGTATCAGTCTTTTTATCAGGACTGCGGGTACGATGTGTACCTCGTATCGGCCCGGACAGGGGAAGGCATCGACGCGCTTCTCCGGCTCCTGCCCCAGAAGATAACGGCTTTTGGCGGCCCGTCCGGTGTAGGGAAATCCAGCCTGTTATCGCGGATCCTGGGACGGGATTTGTCTGTCGGTCAGGTAAGTGAAAAGATCAAGCGGGGCCGCCATACGACACGTCACTCAGAGATACTCTGCATGGATGACCATACGTATGTCGTCGATACGCCGGGATTCAGTTCTCTGGAATTTGAAAATCTGGAACCCCGGGAGCTGATACAGCTGTTCCCCGATATGATGCCATACACCGGTACCTGCCGGTTCAATTCATGCCTCCATTATCATGAACCGGATTGCTGCGTCAAACATGCCGTAGCAGAGGGAAAGATAAGAAAAGAACGATATGAAACGTATTGCAAGATTTTAGAGTCCATTCTGGAAAGGAAACGATTTGCATGGTAGCTATTTGTCCGTCCATTTTATCTGCCGATTTTGCCCGCCTGGCCGATGAAGTCAAAGACGTTGAAAAAGGCGGCGCCGATTATATTCATCTCGATTTGATGGATGGGCATTTTGTGCCCAACCTGACCTTCGGTGTCCCCGTGATTTCCAGCCTGCGCAAGTATACGTCGACGCCCTTTGATGCCCATCTCATGGTAGAACATCCGGAAACGTATATTGATGGCCTGAAGAAAGCGGGCGTCACGTATGTTACGGTCCATCAGGAAGCCTGTATCCATCTGGACCGGGTCATCCAGCAGATTCACGAAGCCGGTATGAAGGCCGGTGCAGCACTCAATCCGGCGACCCCCGTCTCTTCTCTGGAATGCGTGGCCGGAATGGTCGATATGATCCTTATCATGAGTGTCAATCCCGGTTTTGGCGGGCAGAAATTTATCCCCTATACGCTGGATAAAATCCGGGCGGCCCGATCGCTCTTGACGAAGAGCGGCAATACGACAGCCGTCATTGAAGTCGATGGTGGTGTCAATAGCAAGACCGTTCAGGCTGTCAGGGAAGCGGGGGCTGATTTCCTCGTAGCCGGCAGCGCTGTCTTTGGTGCCAAAGACCGGGCGGCAGCTATTGCGGCCCTGCGCTGAACGCAGGCAGTGCTTGTATTTCGCATTTTATTATGGTAAAATGTCTTTTGTATGAAAGAACTGAATAGAAATAGTCTTTGGGGCAAGGTGAGAAAGCGACGCTTTCAATTCCTGACCGGCGGTAGAGTCCGCTAACTCCTTATGGGAGCTGAACCGATGGGATTTCGGTACCGACAGTATAGTCTGGATGGGAAAAGACAGCACGGACGTGTTTATTTAGTGTGCTCAAAAAGGCTATTGGTATGTATGTGTACCGATGGCCTTTTTTGTTTCTGTGACAGGAAAGGAAGGACAATCTTGGAACCGATAGAATATATGCAGGAAGCCCTGTCTCTGGCCAGACTGGCACTGGGGTATACATCCCCAAACCCGGCTGTAGGCTGTGTGATTGTCAAAGACGGTAAAATCGTAGGACGGGGCTATCACCACAAGGCCGGTACACCTCACGCAGAAGTATGGGCACTGCGGGAAGCGGGAGATCAGGCTGAAGGAGCTACGGTGTACGTCACGTTGGAACCGTGTGCTCATTATGGACGGACGCCTCCCTGCGCCCGGACGCTGGTAGAAAGAAAGGTGGGAAAGGTCGTCATGGCCATGCTGGATCCCAATCCGCTCGTCGCCGGAAAAGGTGCTGCGATTTTACGGCAGGCCGGTATTCCCGTGGAGGTAGGACTTCTTTCCCGCGAGGCCGCCCAGCTCAATGAAGTATTTATCAAGAATATGATGGTTGAAAAGCCATTTATCGCGTCCAAACTGGCCCAGAGCCTGGATGGCCGTATTGCTTCGCGGACAGGTAAATCCCAGTGGATTACCAATGAAGAAGCGCGGCGGGAGGGCCATTATCTGCGCTCTATCTATGATGGAATCCTGGTAGGCATTAATACCATCCTGGCGGACAATCCTCTTTTGACCTGCCGCATACAGCGTAAAGAGCAGGAGGCGCCTCACCAGCCCGTGCGCATTGTCCTGGATACTCACGGCCGTATACCGGAAACGGCACTGGTCATAACGGATAAGACTACCGATACGATCGTTGTCACGACGACATTGTGTCATACAGATAAAATGCGCCGCCTGAAAGAACTGGGCGTCCGCGTTATTCTGGCCCCGCTGACAGGAGAAGGACATATTGACCTGGTACAGGCAGTGAATCTGTTGTGGAAAGAGGGCATACGCAGTATTCTCGTAGAAGGCGGCAGCACCGTACAGGGGAGTTTTTTTGATTACAAACTGGTCGATAAGATATATGCTTTTGTTGGAAATAAGGTTATTGGCGGTTCACAGTCGCTCCCCTCTGTCGGTGGGAAAGGTGTTGACGATCTGACTGAATGCATGCCTCTTTCCTATGACAGTGTCAAAATGTTAGATACTAATATATTGATTACAGCTTATAATACAGAAAGGGAGGGTGCCTATGTTCACTGGCATCATTGAGGAATTGGGGATAATCCGTGCCATGGACCGCCGCACTGACTCCATCGTCCTTACGATAGAAGCTCACACTGTGCTGGAAGGTACACGCATCGGCGACAGCATTGCCGTCAATGGTGTCTGCCTGACTGTGACATCCCTGAACGATACTTCGTTTACGGCGGATGTCATGCACGAAACGATGCGGCGGACTTCCTTCTGTGAACTGCGTACCGGTTCTCCTGTCAATCTGGAACGGGCGATGCAGGTCGGCGGCCGCCTGGGAGGTCATATCGTCAGCGGCCATATCGATGGAACGGGCCATGTGTCGCGTATAGAAAACGACGGGATTGCCCGGGTTATCACCATTTCCATTCCCAAGGACATGGCGCCCTTTATCGTAGAAAAAGGTTCCATTACCATTGATGGAATCAGCCTGACTGTCGTTTCTGCCGGAAGCAGCCAGTTTTCCGTATCCATCATTCCCCATACAATGAGTCATACGACACTGATGGGTAAACATCCCGGTGCTATTGTCAATCTGGAAACGGATATCATCGGCAAATACATTCATCGCTTTATGGAAACAGGCCCCGTAGAAAGCCCGAAAGGCGTTACGATGGAAATGTTGTTGGAAAATGGATTTTAATCCGCTAAATAGAATATTACATACATATTAGGAGAGTGGTACAAATGGTACAAGTAAAAGAAGGTAAATTAATCGGTTCTGGTATTAAAGTGGGTATTGTCGTCGCTCGTTTTAATGAATTCATCTGCAGCCGTCTTCTCGGCGGGGCCTATGATGCGCTGAAACGTCATGGTGTATCCGATGATGACATTACGACAGCCTGGGTTCCCGGTTCTTTTGAAATTCCCCTCATAGCCCAGAAAATGGCTGAATCGGGCAAATACGATGCCGTCATCTGCCTGGGAGCCGTTATCCGCGGAGCCACCAGCCATTATGATCTGGTATGCAACGAAGCTGCCAAAGGGATTGCCCAGGCCAGCCTCAAGACGGGCGTCCCTGTCCTGTTCGGCGTCATTACGACGGAAAATATCGAACAAGCCATCGAACGGGCCGGTACAAAAGCTGGTAATAAAGGCTTTGACGTGGCAACCAGCGCTATTGAAATGGTCAATCTCATTAAAGAATTATAAGAGTAAAACGCTGCACACGACTATCCATCGTGTGCAGCGTTTTTAACTATTTATGGAAATGATTGGCCAGCCGGACTCAGTGGTCATCTTCTTCGATATCCGGCTCCGGACTTGTCGTAAAACCGATGACCCGGCGCGGTTCTTCCGGGTTGGTACGCTTGACGGCCACGAGCAGCAGGTTCAGCTGGGACAAGTGCTGGACCAGTTCAACGCGGGACCCGTCTTCCAGTTCTCCGTAGAACACAATCATGTTCGGGTCCCAATAGCCGACATCCTGGATAGAAAAGGTGATGTTGCCGGCTGATACGAGACGGCCGCCAGCCTGCAGATCATCTGGCAGGTCTTCCTCGAATTTATTGATTAACGTCACTACCCGTTTGTACATATCTGAAGCCAGATAAGGAGTTTCCGGATCTTCTTCCTCATCAGAAGCCCCGGCAGGATTGACCAGCACCAGCTTTGTCTCTTCGTCTTCTTTCTTTGTGGTCTGCTTCAGGACCGGATTGGTTTCCACCGGTTTGGCAGTGGTTTTCGTTTCTTCTGTCATATAAAGTCCTCCTCTCTGCATCTCCTGTATATATTTTATTCGACAATGTACAGGAGGATTCCTGCTTCGCGAGATGACTAGTAATTTCCGCACCGGAATAGTATAATATAAAGTACCTTATTACGGAGAAAGGATACGTTATTTATGCAAATGGAAGATAAAATTATACATTATACGTCAGACGAACTGATTCGCGTTTCTGTCGCCGTGACGCGCACGATTACCCAGAAAGCCCGGACCTGCCACAATCTGTCCCCCGTAGCATCTGCTGCCCTGGGGCGGGCTATGACTGGTGCGGTCCTTCTTGCGGGAGATTATAAGAATCATGAAGGTGTATCACTGAAATTCAATGGTGACGGTCCTCTGGGAGCCGTCCATGCCGATTGTTTTGATTCTCATTATGTCAGAGGATACGTCGATCATCCGCAGCTGGATATCCCGCTTAAAGCGAATGGCAAACTCGATGTCAGCGGAGCCGTGGGCCAGCATGGGCAGCTTTCGGTGACGCGCTTTACGCCTGAAAAGATGACTTATACCAGTCAGGCCGAACTCGTATCGGGGGAAATTGCCGAAGATCTGGCCTATTATCTCCTCACATCGGAACAGGTCCCTTCGACGATCAGCCTGGGCGTACTTGTAGCCAGAGATTATTCCATTGCGGCATCGGGTGGATTCCTGGTTCAGGCTCTGCCGGGAGCCAGAGATGAGGATTTGGCACGGGTAGAAGCGAATATTACCTGTATCGGCCCGATTACATCGTATCTCAGCGGCCATCCAGATGGAGAAGAGCTGGCCGGTATCATCCTGAGTGGCATGCATTATAAGGAATTATATCGCCAGCCGTTATCCTGGCGTTGCACGTGTTCACGGGACCGCATAAAAAACGTACTCATGTCATTGCGGCCGGCTGATAAGGAAGAGTTATTGAACGATCCGCAGGTGGAGATGACCTGTCAGTACTGCGGTGCCAGATATGTCATCAGCCACGATGAACTGGTGGCGCTGTTTGAACAGAAAGAGACGTGATATTGTATGGGACATATTGCTATTATCGGAGGAACGGGACTTTGTGACCCGACAATGCTGGACCATGTGACGTCGGGGCAGATGGAAAATTATTACGGGACCATCCGTTACACGCGGGGAACGTATAAAGGAAAAGAAATCATTTTTCTGGCACGCCATGGCAAATACCATTCCATCCCGCCCCATCTCATTAATTACCGGGCCAATATCCTGGGGCTGAAGAAACTGGGCGTTACGGCGATTTTATCCACGACTGCCGTCGGGGCCATCAACAGGGACTATAAACCAGATGATTTTGTCCTTCCTGACCAGTTTATCGATTTTACCAGTCATTCCCGCCACGGTTCGTTTTTTGATGGCGGCAGCAACGGCGTCGTTCACGTCGATATGACCGAGCCGTATTGTCCGTCCCTGAGAGAAACAGTAGTACAGGCAGCCCAGGAACTGTCTTACCCGCTCCATGCATCAGGGACCTATGTCTGTACGGAAGGGCCGCGGTTTGAAACGCCAGCAGAAATCAAGATGTTTGATAAACTGGGCGGCGATATCGTGGGGATGACCAACGTGCCGGAAGTGTGCCTGGCCCGGGAAGCAGAAATGTGCTATGCGACGATTTCGATGGTCACCAATTACGCTGCCGGCATTTCACCCGTTCCGCTGACCCATGCAGAGGTGGTCGAAAAAATGGTGCAGAATTCAAAACGCCTGCGCAGACTGGTCATGCGTGCAGTGGATTTGTATGATGACCGCGATTGTTCATGCCGTCATACACTGAAAGATTATGGAGGTTTTTCTGTCTGATGAAAACATTAGCCTGGGAACATCACGCCCTGCAGCTGCTTGATCAGACGCGGCTGCCGGGAGAAGAACGATATCTCTGCTGTACCCGCTGGCAGGAAGTACGCGATGCCATCCGCATACTGGCCGTCCGGGGAGCTCCGGCTATCGGGGTAGCAGCTGCTTATGCCATGGTTCTGGCCGCCCGGGATATTGCAGCCGATGAGCCGGATAAAACACAATTTGAAATCCGGCTGGCTGAAGCCGGAAGGGGACTGGACGGGGCCAGGCCTACGGCAGTCAATCTCCACTGGGCCGTACAACAGCAGATGAATCTGGCGAGAAGGGCTTTGTCCTCTCATACGGTGGCAGAAACGGTGGAGTTACTGGAACAAGGTGCTTGTACTATTGAACGGGATGATGCGGAAATGGACCGTCGTATAGGCCGTTACGGTGCCGGCGAGTTGGGAAAATCCCGGCAGCCATTGACGATCCTGACTCATTGCAATGCCGGGGCATTGGCTACAGCCGGAATCGGTACGGCCCTGGGGGTCATCCGTACTCTGCACAGTCAGGGGCTTGTCCGCCAGGTCTATGCCGATGAAACGAGACCATTATTGCAGGGAGCACGCCTGACTGTGACCGAACTCATGGACGACCATATCCCGGTTACACTGATTACTGATAACATGGCAGCCTGGGTCATGAAGACAAAGGGAATCGACGCCGTCGTCGTCGGGGCGGACCGCATTGCCGCCAACGGCGATACGGCCAATAAGATCGGCACGTATGGCGTCGCTGTCCTGGCCCGTGCCCACAATGTTCCTTTTTATGTAGCAGCGCCTGCTTCTACTTTCGATCTGACCATACCCGACGGGGCGGCTATCCCTATAGAAGAACGGAATCATGATGAAGTGCGCCGCCTGGGCGGCATCGTGACGACACGTCCTGACGTAGACGTGTTCAACCCCGCCTTTGACGTTACGCCTCATGACTATATTACAGGTATTATCACAGAAAAAGGCGTCATCCACCATCCGGATGACGCTATCCTGGCGACATTTTTTAGAAAAGAGGGTTAATGATTATGGAATCTGTTATTCGCGACATCTCACTTGCTAAAAGTGGTCATGAAAAAATCAGCTGGGTAGACCGGCATATGCCGGCATTAAATGCCATTGGCAATCAATTGAAGAAAGACCAGACCTTTAAGGGGAAGACAATATGCGTCAGTGTCCATCTGGAAGCCAAGACGGCTTACCTGGCCGAAGTATTGCACCGGGCCGGAGCTAATGTCATCGTTACGGGCAGCAATCCCCTGTCTACACAGGATGATGTTGCGGCGGCGCTCGTAGAAGACGGGCTGACTGTCTATGCCTGGTACGGTGCGACAGATGAAGAATATTTCAGCTTCCTCAATAAATCTCTGGATCACCATCCGGACATCATCATCGATGATGGCGGCGATCAGGTACATCTCCTGCATACGACCCGGGCCGATGCGATGGAACATCTTCTCGGCGGCACGGAAGAAACGACGACGGGGGTCAACCGCCTCCACGGTCTGGATAAAGCGGGGGCATTAAAATTCCCTATGATTGCGGCTAACGATTCGTACTGCAAATATTTGTTTGACAACCGTTATGGCACAGGTCAGTCTACGTGGGACGGCATCATGCGCACGACCAATCTGACCGTCGTCGGCAAGCGCGTCGTCGTCGCCGGCTATGGCTGGTGCGGCAAAGGCTGCGCCATGCGTGCCAAGGGACTGGGCGCCCATGTCATTGTTACGGAAGTCGATCCCATTAAAGCGATTGAAGCCGTTTTTGATGGGTTTGAAGTTATGCCTATGGCTGAAGCGGCAAAAGTCGGGGATATTTTTGTTACCCTCACGGGTGATAAGGATGTCATCCGCGGAGAACATATGAAGAACATGAAAGACGGTGTCGTTCTGGCCAATGCCGGTCACTTTGATGTAGAAATCAACAAGCCGGAACTGGAAGCGTTAGCGGTACGTCATTTTGAAGCCCGCCACAATATTGAAGGATATGAACTTCCCAATGGCCATGTTATCAACCTTCTGGCTGAAGGACGTCTGGTCAACCTGGCTGCCGGTGACGGACATCCGGCAGAAATCATGGATTTATCCTTTGCCGTCCAGGCTCTGGCTGCCAAATATATCCTGGAACATCATGGCGAACTGGGAAATCACGTATATGTCCTGCCTCATGAAATTGATACGGAAATTGCCAAGATTAAGTTAGCTTCTATGGGATATGCCATCGATACGTTGTCGGAAGAACAGCGGAAATACCTCAATCTGGACTAAGGGGGCTGTGACAGGGATGAAAAAGACACTGATTAAAAATGTCGGCATATATCAGAATCATACGGTCAGCGAACACCAGAACATCGAAATCACCGATGACAAAATCACAGGTTTCCCAAAGGATAAAGACGTATTATTCTGTGCCTATGACGAAGTAATCGATGGTCACAATATGCTGGCTCTGCCAGGATTTGTCAACGCTCATAATCATATTGCCATGACGGTGTTCCGCAGCTATGCCGACGACATGGATCTCATGGACTGGCTGCAACATAAAATATGGCCAGCTGAAGACCACCTCGACGGCGATGTCGTCTATGCTCAGACCATGCTGGGGATTGCCGAAATGATCCGCTGTGGCACGACGAGTTTTGCCGATATGTATTTCTTCATGGACGATACGGCCCGGGCCGTTGAAGAATCGGGCATCCGGGCCTGCCTGTCCCGGGGGATGACGGGCATCACGCCCAGCGCGGAAACGGCGCTTAAAGAAAGTAAACAATTATTCCTGGACTGGCATAAAAAAGGAGATGGCCGCATCACGGTCATGCTCGGCCCTCATGCGCCATACACGAACACGCCGGACTATCTGCACCGGGTCGTTGATCTGGCCCATGAACTGGGAGCAGAAATCCACACCCACCTTTCAGAAACGAAAGGGGAAGTGGAAAATATCAAAAAGCAGTACGGCAAATCGCCTATTGCCTGGTTTGACGAACTGGGGTTGTTCGATACGGGATGCCTGGCGGCTCATTGTGTCTGGGTAGACGATGATGACCTGGATATCATGGCCAGGAAGCACGTCCGTGTTGCCCATAATCCGGGCAGCAACTTGAAACTGGCCAGTGGTTTTGCCCCGATTCACAAGATGCTGGATAAAGGCATTGTCGTCGGTCTCGGGACCGATGGCGCCTCAAGCAATAATAATCTGGATATTATGGAAGAAATGCGTCTGGCTGTACTGGTACATAAGGCCAATACGCTGGATCCACTGGTCATTCCTGCGGAAACAGCTGTCCAGATGCTAACCGAAGGTGGAGCGAGAGCACTGGGCTATCGTGATATAGGCCGGCTGGAAACGGGGTATAAGGCTGATATTACCCTCATAGACCGCAGCGGCCTTCACTGGTATCCGCGTCATGATATGCTGTCGCTTCTGGCATATGCGGCTAACAGCATGGATGTCGATACGGTCCTGGTCAATGGCAAAGTTTTGTTGCGGAACAAAGAATTTACGACTATTGATATTGAAAAAGTCAAATCCGAGGCAGAACGGACAAAAATTAAACTATTTGCTTCCTTATAATACTGTAAAGGACATTCTGCAGCTGTGACTGCAGGGTGTTTCAGGATATATGGCTTCGTTGCGGATTATCGGATGTATCTTCGCAACGGAGACAGGAAAAGTGAGCGGCCCGGAAAATTCCCGGCCGCTTTTTTCTGTATGACACTGGTTCATAAGCAGGGTTTGTGATAAAATATATGGATGACTGTAGCAATGAAATATAATACATACCGGTAAGGTGTGCAGCGAAAGGAAATGACATGGGGTCGATGTTTTCACCATTAACGAAAAATATTGGGATAGATTTGGGAACCTGTACGACACAGGTATTCGTAGAAGGACGGGGCATTGTCATGTCGGAACCGTCCATTTTGGCGACAGACGAACGCAACCGCAAGACGATTGCCGTCGGTCATGCAGCAGAACAGCTGCTTGCCAAGTCACCAGAAACGGTTAAGATCCACAGGCCCCTTTTAAACGGCGTCATAGCCGATTATAATGTGACGCGCACCATGCTGGGGTACCTGCTCAGCAAGTGTGTCCGCAGTGTGCAGCGTCTGCGCATCATGGTGGGTGTACCGGCGGCTGCATCCAATGTAGAAAAAAGAGCTGTCATGGAAGCTATTTTCCAGGCCGGTGCCAAAGAAGCGTATCTGATTGAAACGGCGGCTGCTGCAGCAATCGGTGCCGGTCTGCCTGTCTATGATCCCGTGGGGAATATGGTCATCGATATCGGCGGAGGAACGACGAATATAGCCATCATTTCCCTGGGAGGCATTGTCCTGTCCCGTTCTATTCATCTGGGCAGCCTCGATTTCGATGATGCCATTAAAGAATATATACGCCAGCAGTATGCCATTGTCACAGAAGATTCGACACTGGAAGAAATGAAGATACATAATGGCTCAGCCGTTCTGCCACTGGAAGACCGGGGATACTACTTTACAGGCCGTGGCATAGACGACGGCCTGCAGCAGGAAGTGGGCGTCAAATCCAGTGAAATCTACCGGGTCATGGGAAAACCGCTGGTCAAGATACTGGATCTGGCCCAGGATGTCCTGAGAGAAACGCCGCCGGAACTGGCAGCAGATATTATGGAACGCGGTATCGTCCTGACCGGGGGAGGCTCTATGCTTCACGGCATGGATCAGCTCTTTTCCCAGGAACTGGGGGTGCCCGTAGTATTGGCGGCTGAACCTGAGCTGGCCGTCGCCCGCGGAACCGGCAAGGCTCTCCATGACAGAGAAAAATTAGGTGCTCTCATCGAAGGGGCAGAACGTATTTACAGAAGGAGATTTTAACATTGTATTCGTTCGGTAAAAAGAGTATCATCGTCGTACTCGTATTATTCATTATCATAGCTGTTGTCGGCTGGGCCTGGCGCCAACGGGATTCCCTGCCTTTTATTACCAAACCGCTGCAGATTGTGGCGGCGCCGTTTGAATACGGTGCCAGCCGCATCATGGATACTCTGTCTTCTACGTTCCACATCGTAGATATCAGCCTGAAAAACCGCATTGAATGGGAATCTCTGGAAAAAGAAAATGCTGAATTAAAGGAACGCAGCGTCGATTATGATGAAATCCTGGCCGAAAATAAGCGGTATCGCGAGCTTCTGGATTTTAAAGCTGCCCACCGTCAGTTCAATGTGCGGGCCGGTTCGGTCATTTCCCGTGATTATGGGACGTGGAGCAATACGATGGTCATCGATATCGGCAGTGAAGACGGCATTGAAGAAAATATGGCCGTCGTGACCCCGGCTGGTGTCGTAGGATTCATCAGCGACGTGTATCCCCATTCGTCGCGGGTACAGCTCCTGACTGATCCCAGAACGAGCATCGGGGCTATTGTACAGCGCCCGGAATCCCGCGTTTCATCCGTA
>NZ_DGRS01000072.1:0-25804 GCF_002391155.1 Megasphaera sp. UBA4382
GGCGTTCCAGCGGTCATAGGCGATTTCCCGTATGTGGTACGTTTCCCCCAGGCGTTCGATAAACTTCTCGATGAAGCCGTAATGGATGACGTTCCCTTCCGTCGTCTGGATGAAGCCCTGCTTCTGCCAGATGTCGTAGAGAACATGGTCCCGGCGGCACCGCAGTTCCAGCGTGTCTTCTGGCAACCAGAAGAAAGGCATCAGGATGTATTTCTCATCATCGCTCCGTGGCGGGAAAGCCAGTACCAGGGCCGTGATATCCGATGTACTGGACAAGTCCAGCCCGCCGTAGCACATCCGTCCCCGCAGGGAATCCAGGTCAATGGGAAGGCTCCCCTTGTCGTAGACCTGTTCTGGTATCCAGCGGATGCTGGCCGAAGTCCAGATATTGAGCCGAAGCTGCTTAAAGACATTCTCTTCCGCCGGATTTTCGACGGCATTCCGATAGGCTTCCCGGACGCGGTCAATCTGTATGGTATGACCCAGGGACGGGTTCGCCTTGTACCAGTTTGCTTCATCCGTCCAGTCTTCCTCATGTTCCAGGCCATAGACCACGGGGTAAAAGGTGGAATCTTTCTTCCGGCCCGCCATCAAGTCCAGGGCCTTTGTGTGCAGTTCATAGCAGATGCTGTTCTTGTCGTTGCCTGCCGTGGTGATGATGAAGAAGAGCGGCTGCTCCCGGGCATCGCCGGAGCCCTTGGTCAGGACATCATAGAGCTTGCGGTTCGGCTGGGCGTGGATTTCGTCAAAGACCAGGCCCGACACATTGAGTCCGTGTTTGGTCCCGGTTTCCGCCGACAGCACTTGGTAGAACCCGGCGTTGCGATAATTGATGATGCGCTTGCCCGCCGTCCGTATCTTGGAGCGGCGCATCAGGGCCGGACTCATCTCGACCATCTGCCGTGCCACATCAAAGACAATGGAAGCCTGGTTGCGGTCACAGGCCGCACCATACACTTCGGCACTCGGCTCGTTATCGGCATAAAGAAGGTACAGGGCGATGGCTGCAGCCAGCTCGCTTTTCCCGTTCTTCTTTGGAATCTCTATATAGGCCGTCAGGAACTGCCGTTTCCCGTTTTCCTTGACGATGCCGAAGAGATCACGCACAATCTGTTCCTGCCACGGCAGGAGCAAGAACGGCTGCCCGGCCCATTTGCCTTTGGTATGACAGAGATGCTCGATGAAGGCAACCGCTCTGTCGGCCTTGTCCTTGTCGTAATGGGAATCCGGCAGCATGAACGCTGACGGCTTATATACAAATGCCAAACTTGTCACCCCCTTAACAGCAGTTCCATTTCATCCGTTTCTTTTTCTGCCCCGTTCTCTTCCCCAATCATGCGGCTCCGGGCTGACGGGGTCAGGCCAAACTGCTCACAGAATTTCAGCATGATCTTGAGGTTCGTCTGGGCAATTGATACCTGCGGTACCTGCTGCAGGTAGCCGTTCGGCGTCCGCACCATATCCCCATGCTGGGTGATGAACTCTTCCGCTCCTTTCCATCGGGCATATGCCTGGCAGTACCCGGCAAAGGCCATCATATCCAGATTGGTCAGCATCCCCATCTCAGCGAGGACTTTCCCCAGCCGCTTCCATTCTTTCTTGGCATCGTATTCCAGCCAGTCCGGGCAGCGAGGGAGCCGTCCCTTTGGCATGGGTTCCTTCTTATTGAGGGGACGATGGCCGGGATTGCCTTCCAGCACCTTGAGCGCCGTCGGCTTCGGTTTTCTTCCTCGTACAGCCAATGGCGCTCACCTCCCAATAAAAAAGCCCTTGCGGGCTGTACGACAGAGGGGACCGCATCTGCGTTCCCCTCTGGTTCTCTTTTTTAATTCTTCATGACCCATTCGATGGCGTGGCCATTGTCTTCGAACAGTTCGACGCTGACTGCCTATCCGATATTTATGCATCTTATTCGATGACTTCCCATTCATCAGCTCCGGGTATCAGCCCAAGACTGCTGCCTGTATCCCACTGTACATGGATGGTCCCAGCATCATCGACGAACTGGACGGTGCCTTCAGTTCCCTTGGGCGGAGCCTGCCTGTCATCCATGGCGATAAGCCGGAGCCGCGTTCCTTCCATCCGTTCCCGGCTGTGCCGCAGGCCGACCCGCAGGATAGACAGGTCGAAACCGAACCTGCGGTAATCCCGCTCCATGTTCTGATAATACCAGTCCTCCGGAATACCGAACCGCCGGTCTTCGTGCATGATGTACACAAGGCCGCTGAGGATGCCATCATCTGTTTCCACATCCACTTCTTTTTTATAATAGAACCGCGGGAAGCCTTCATAGGCATCGAGCCGCCGTTCATCCGCCGGAGAAATGCGCCAGAAAACAACCGGCACGAAGGCATCCGCCTTCTTCTCGATCGTGGCGTAACATCCTGTCAAGGAACCTTTGAAGAGGAGTTCATAGCCCCGGATTCGGCCCGTCCCTGAAAGAACGGCGTCAGGACACCGTCTTGCCATCTGTACTTCACTCATGTTGCTACCGTAGGCAATGTAGATTCTTTGTTTCATCGCTCTCATCCTTTCTGAAGGGATTGCCCTTCTACCACCCCAAGGGCAGCTGAAGCTGCCCGTAAGGCTATCCCCTTCAAGCGGCGGCATTGCGCCATGCGGAATTGCCTGTGAGGTGTTTCAGGAAGTGGAGCCGGCAGGTCTTGAACTCGTCACCGATGAGTCCGAGCCGGAGCATCCAGCACCGGAAAGCGTATTTCTCATTGTCCGTTTCGGTCTTTCGGGCCGAGGCTTTCTTCTGGGCCAGGGCCTGATGAGCGACGGCCAGGCAGAACTGAATGTATGCCTTTATTTCCCCAGCGTGGAGTGTCCCGTTGAAAAGCCGGAACTCGACGGTCCCTTTGGTGAAGGTGGCATGCAGGTTCAGCCCGTGGTAGCGGGTGCTGTTGTAATGATGGTTCCGTCCGTAGGGTGCTTCCTGATACCAGAGGTCGGCGATGCCATCCAGCGTGTCCGGCTTTTTCCGGTTGAGGTCCTTCAGGAAGGTGGTGTTCGTTTTCCGGCAGTATCGGCTTTCCCGCGATGGGTTAATCTGGAGGGCGCGGTAAATCATGTCTTCCTTGCTCGCCATAATGTTCACCAGGTTCCGCAGGGTCTTTGCCGTGAAGCGTTCGGCCCCGACGTGGATGTGGATGCCGCAGGACTTATTGGCAAAGGCCCCGGCCTTGCGTAGCATCCGCACCAGTTCCTGCAGCTTCGGGATGTCTTCGTAGGAAAGAATGGGACTGACCACTTCCGTGCGGTAGAAGCTGGAAGCATCTGTAATGTTTCCGTTCACCTTCTTCTGTGGAACCAGGCTGGAGTCGTTCATGGCTTTCCATTTCCGTCCCTGTTCATCCCTTGCGGTGTAGGTATCGTAGGCACCGCCTTCGTGCCGGCTTTCCGTCCCGAAGAAACGGGCTATGAGGCTGGCGGCCCGGCTTCTCGTAATCCCTGTCATTTCCATTTCGATGCCAAAGTGTAGTGTTTTCATAATCCTCTCTGTCCTTTCTATGTGTGCGTGTGTTCTTTTGGTACACTATATATCACTCTAAAGGCACACAATAGCAAGTCATTTTGAGAATACTTATGAATTAAATTGAAAATTTATGGGTTCTGATGCCGGCGTTCCTTCTGCTTTCTGGCATGAGCCTTGGCTTCTTCTTCCGTGCGGAAGGCGCTCCATCCCTTCAGGCCTTTCAGCAGGGCCATGCGCGATTCGTGGCTGGCCTTGGTCCCCATGCCGATGCGCAGGAGCCACATCCGCAGGTAGTACTTCTCGTTTTCAGGCTTCCGTGTGTCAGCCTGAACCCGTTTCGCTTTTTTCGCTGCGCTGACCATGAAGGCCGCTAGTTCAATCAGGGCGCGGTTCTTCACAGCATTGCCGGTTGCGGCAATGCAGAATGTCACCGTATCTGCCGCAATCCAGAATCCCCGCCCTTCCTTGCGATAGTTCTGATAGATGGCAAAGAAGGAAGTCTGGTCGGTACCAGGTTCTTCTTTCAAGTCTTCCACCAGCCTATCCGGCACATGGATGTTTTCATGTCCTGCCGCCCGGTTCAGCAGGTACTGCTGGGCGTGGAGCATGAAGACCAGGTTGCGGAGCTGCGCACCGTCCATGCCATCAATGGGAACCTTGATTTCCATCCTGTCCGGATGCGGCAGTGCGTCCAATCCTGGCGTTTCATCCTGCTCCAGCGGCTCTTGCGGCACTTCGGGTTCCGTTCCTTCTGCCGATTCCGGATGCGGAAGGATGCCTGCTTCCTGCAGGAAAGCCGTGATGGCGGCTTCTGTCTTTTCATCATCGCATTCGATATCGCCGCTGCGAAGGATGCGGAACCCCCGCCCTTCGTAGGCAAAGGCCGGCGTCCCCGTATAGCGGAGCTTTTCGTTATGGTTGAAGGGAATCAGCCTTCTGGCCAGTTCCTTGCGGTCGTTCAGGTTCGTCTGGATTGTCATGGTCTATGTACCTCCTTGTTTTGCTAGTACATATATCACTCTGAACGCCGATAATAGCAAATCATTTTTGCATCTTTTTCTCAAAGAAGCAGGCAATGCCGGCCAAGACGAAATACACGCAGGGAAGGGCGACACCGTTGCCCCACATCTTGTATTCCGCAGAATCCCGGTACGGTTCCTTCAGCCATTTGATAATCTGGTTCCGGGTCTTGGGCTTTGTCTTTTTCCCCAGGGCTTTCCGATGGGTCTCAAAGACATCGCTCCAAAAGCGGATGTCTTCTTCAGACGGGTTCCCTGTTTCCAGATGGCTGCACCACCAGTCCGGGAATCCCTGGAGCCTTGCACATTCTGCCGGCATCAGGCGGCGGACACGAGCATGGCTGTTGATGAGCGGCGGATCTTTATAATCCGTAGCTACCAGGGAACTGGCCATTTCCTTCGCCGCCCGTGTGAAGTGGGAATTCTTGCTGGCACTATAGGTCAGCTCCACCACAGCGATGCCGCCCTGGTTGCTCCCCGGTACATTTCCCGAACGGTCGACGGTCCGGCAGGTATCGCTCTCATAGATATGGTTCCGCATATTGCGGGTGCCGTCCGAGGTCTGCCGTACATCATAGGTTTTCTTTTCTCTGTTGCCCCCGCCCTGTAGGACCAGCGGCTGGTTGTTGCCGCCCGTCCCGTACCGCGCCGTGAGTGATGGGTTCACAGAGAGCGGCCCCTTGTACCGGGCATCGGCTCCATGGTTCTCAAACACCGGACCCGGCAGATTGACGATGACCGGAGGATGATGGGCTTCTGCCCGTAAGGTGTTCGTCCGCTCTTCCGTCACATCCATTCGGATGCCGCCCTGGTCATTCAGGCAGATTGTGCCTGCCGTTCCAGGGCCAGGCGCAAGACGTCCGGCAGCACCCTGCCATGCTCGGAAGCCCCGCGCAGAATACCCTGACAGGCCCTCGGACTCAAATAGAACCTTTCCGGCACTTTGTCCATCAAAATCTGCGACAAGGTAGATGCGCTTTCTTCTCTGGGGGACGCCCCAGTATTGGGCATCGAGGACGCGCCAGGCCACAGAGTACCCGTTTCCCAGGATGCATCCCGCAGGCTGCCATCTGGCACAGCCAGCCACTGAAACCGCAGGGTCTTTGATGCGGCAGATTTCTTCAAGGACCGTCCGGAAGTCCTCTCCCTTGTTGCTGGAGAAAGCCCCAGGGACATTCTCCCACACGATATATCTTGGATATTGTCCATTCGTTTCTTCCCTCATTTCCTTCACGATGCGCACTGCCTGATAGAACAGCGAGGACTGCGAACCGCCAAGGCCATCCCTTTTTCCGGCAATCGACATATCCTGGCAGGGACTGCCGAAGGTAATGATGTCTACCGGCTCGATTTGTGCGCCGTTTATGGCACTCACATCGCCGTAATGCTTCACAGATGGCAGCCGTCTCGTCGTCACGCGGATGGGGAACGGCTCGATTTCCGAGTTCCATACAGGACGGATGCCCGCCAGGATGGCGCCCAGTTCAAAGCCGCCGCTCCCGGAGAACAGGCTGCCCAGCTTAATCTGTTCCATCATCTGCCACCTCCGCATACGGGATTTTCTCATCCCCGCGCAGGATAAACACACCCGCGTCCCCATATTCACTGATGTAGCGCCTGACGATGACGTCGACGAACTTCTCGTCCAGCTCGATGCCGTAACAGATGCGGCCCGTCTGCTGGCAGGCCATGAGCGTAGAACCGGAACCGAGGAACGGGTCCAGGATGATGCAGTGGCTCATGGATGAATTCTGTATAGGATAGGCCATGAGAGCTACAGGCTTCATAGTGGGATGCTCTTTGCTGGCTTTCGGCCGGTCGTATTCCCAGATGGTCGTCTGCTTGCGGTCAGAATACCATTGATGCCTGCCGTTCAGCTTCCAGCCAAAAAGGCACGGTTCATGCTGCCATTGATACGGGCTACGTCCCAGTACCAGGGCGTTCTTCTTCCAGATGCAGCAGCCGGACAGGTAAAAGCCTGCGTCCTTGAATGCCTTGCGGAAGTTCAGCCCCTGGGTATCTGCGTGGAATACATAGATGGAAGCATCCTGCTCCATGTTCTGTTCCATATTGACGAAGGCCGCGAAAAGGAACTGGTAGAACTTGTCATCCGGCATATTATCGTTCTTAATCTTGCCGGCCGTTTCTTCGACATCGACGTTATACGGCGGATCCGTCAGCACCATGTTGGCCTTCTTCCCCGCCATCAGCCGTTCATAGGTTTCCGGCAGCGTCGCATCGCCACAGATGACGCGGTGGTCACCCAGGAACCAGATATCTCCCGCCCGGGCGACGGTCGGCTTTGCCAGTTCACCGTCGACATCAAAGTCATCTTCCTTGATTTTCTTGTTGTACACTTTCGAGAAGAGCTGCTCGACTTCCGGTGCTTCAAAGCCCGTCAGGTCGACGTTGAAGTCGACGCTCTGCAAATCGACGATGAGGTCGGCCAGGAGCTGTTCGTTCCAAGCACCCGTGATTTTATTGAGTGCGATGTTGAGCGCCTTGACCTTATGCTCATCCTCGATATGGACAACGACACACTGGACTTCTTCGTAGCCCAGATTCTTCAGTACGGTCAGGCGCTGATGCCCGCCGATGACCGTCATGTCGTAATTGACGATGATGGGTTCCACATAGCCAAACTCCTGAATGGACTTCTTGATTTTCTCGTATTCCTTGTCGCCAGGCTTCAGCTGCTTCCTGGGGTTATATGCCGCAGGCTTCAGCTGGCCGATGGGCAGCATCTTCCATTCCATATCCGATGTCTTCACACGCTTGCTCCTCTCTGAAGGCAGCCGCCACCGCTCTGCCGTAACCGGCGAGGTGGTGCCACCTGCAATAATTCCGTACGCTGTCCCGTGACAGCTTGGTCTTCCTGGCGATGGCTTTGTAGCCCATCCCCTGCTTCCGCATGGCTTCTATCTGCCGACGCTGGCAGTCGTTCATGACAGGCTCCTTTCACACAACAAAAAAGCTCCGGGCCAAATAGCCTGGAGCAGATGATTCGATTTTAGATGCCGGGTATCCCCCCTTATGAATTTCGCGTTTTTTCACGTTTGAGGGGGCGGCGGTCATGGGCAGAAGGGCTGCAGAGATTTGCATCCCCCGCCCTACGGACGGATTCAGTACTTGTATTCGATGTCCCGGTCTTCGGTCATCGTCTTATGGTCATGGCAGCTCTTGCAAAGGGGCTGCCAGTTCGTTTCGTCCCAGAACAGTTTCTCATCACCGCGATGCGGTTTGATATGGTCAACGACCGTTGCCGGGACCAGACGGCCTTTGGCTTTGCAGCGGACGCACCAGGGATGACGTTTCAGGAAAAACTTCCTGGCCTTCTGCCACTCCCATCCGTAGCCACGTGTTTCTGCATCAGCCCGGTCGCCCTGGCACTGCCGTTCATGTTCCTCACAATATTTTCTTCCATACGGCACCAGCCTGGGGCAGCCCGGATATTTGCAGGGTGTCTTTGGTCTTCTGGGCATTCTTCCTCATCTCCGGCATCAAAAAAGGACCGCTGGCATTTCGCCACGGTCCTTTATCCTTTTCTTGGTAACTATATCATATCACACAGATGGGGCTGTAAACAAGAGAAACCTACTGCAACTTGGTGCAATCCGGCTGATTCATTTCTGTCAGGTCAAGGTGTGCCAAAGCATCCCGGTGGATCTGGTACACACGGCGGGGCTGCAGCTTCATTTTCTCTGCAATCTCCGGCCAGTCTTTAAAGGCCAGGTATCTCAGCTCCAATACGATTCTTTCTTTGGGGTCGTCCAGTTTGCGGATTGCTTTCATGATGCTGCCTTTGATGTCCACCAAGTGGTCGATGGTTTCATCCACCTCTTTTTCCAGATCCACAAACCGGATAATCACGTTTTCCATCCGCTTAGGGTCCGGCGTACTGCTAGGTGGTGTTTCACTAAAGGTATTATTCACTTTGCAGGCCAGGTGCCGCAGAGCTGTCACATGCTCCAGTTTACTATCGATTTCCATATTGATGTAACGCGCCCGTTCTAAAAATTCTCTTACTTCCATCTGTTTATTTGCTCCTTCTGTTTCCTGTTTCATAGTATACCCCCATTTTCTGTTTCCGTCATGCCCAGGTCAGCCTTTACGGCTTCAATCAGTGCGGCCTGGGTTCCGTTTTTGTGTTTCAAGACGTTCAGGATGCGTTCATCAATCGTGTCCTTGGCTACGATGTGCTGTATGATGACCGTCTTGTCCGCCTGCCCCTGCCGCCAGAGCCGGGCGTTGGTCTGCTGGTACAGCTCCAGGCTCCAGGTCAGGCCGAACCAGATCAGGATGGAACCGCCCTGCTGCAGGTTTAGGCCGTGTCCGGCAGAAGCTGGATGGATGAGGGCCACAGGAATCTTTCCTGCGTTCCAGTCGGCGAAATCCTGCAGCTCCTTCAGTTCCCTGGCTTCCATCCGCTCCCGGATGCGGTCCTTATCGTGCTTGAACCAGTACGCCACCAGGACAGACTTCCCGTTGGCACTTTCTACTAGGTCTTCCAGGGCCTCCAGTTTACGGTCATGGATATTCACGACGTTCTTGTCATCTGTGTAAATGGCGCCGTTCGCCATCTGCGAAAGCTTCAGGGTAAGCGACGCGGCATTGGCAGAGGTGACCTCGCCGCCTGGAAGCTTCAGTACCAGGGACTTCTTCAGTTCGTCATACCGTTCCTTCTCCTTTTCACTCAGTCTGACTTCCTTCGCTACGCTCACCAGTTCTGGCATTTTCAAGTAATCGGCCGCCTTCATGGACACGGTGATGTCGGCAATCTGGTGATAGATGGCTTCTTCCGCTCCCGGCAGGGGTTTGTAGGAATACACCACCATGCCGTTGCGCTTATCT
This sequence comes from Megasphaera sp. UBA4382, assembly GCF_002391155.1. Lineage (NCBI taxonomy): Bacteria > Bacillati > Bacillota > Negativicutes > Veillonellales > Veillonellaceae > Megasphaera > Megasphaera sp. UBA4382. Next base: position 9,349 of record NZ_DGRS01000072.1, read on the forward strand.
GGCGTAAAGTACAGGTTCCGGTACTGGCTGATATATCTCCCCAGCCGCTCTCCCATATCCAGGATGCGGAACTCGGCCCAGAGGTCCATCAGACCATTGCCGCTGGGCGTTCCCGTAAGGCCGACGATGCGTTTCACCCTGGGACGCAGAGCTTTCATGGCCCGGAACCGCTTCGACTGGTGGTTCTTGAAACTCGACAGCTCGTCCAGAACGACCATATCGAAATCCAGGCGGCTGTTCTCATAGAGCCAGGCCAGGTTCTCGCGGTTCACGATATAGATATCCGCATCCTGCTGCAAAGCCCGCCGCCGTTCTGCCACGGTTCCCACGACCACACTGCAGGTCAGCTCTTTCAGGTGATCCCACTTCCTGAGTTCATCCGGCCAGGTGTCTCTCGCCACCCGCAGCGGAGCTACCACCAGCACCCGCTTAACTTCAAAGGCATCATACATGAGGTCACGGATGGCCGTCAGCGTTGTCACCGTCTTGCCAAGGCCCATGTCTAGGAACAGGGCTGTAATGGGATGGGACTTGATGTATTCGATGGCGTATTTCTGATAATCATGCGGCATGAACTTCATGCACCTCCGCCCCCTTTCCCATCAGGCATGTGGGCGATAGCCTTCAGGACTGCGGGAATATCCTCCATGGCATCCAGGACGAATACCTGGTAGCCCAGCCGTCGCAACATGGCATGGCGCTTCAGCTGCAGCGGCCTTGGCTTCTGCCCCGGCGCCTTTACTTCCACAAAGCCCATCTTCCCATCAGCCAATAGAATCAAGCGGTCCGGCATACCTGCAAATGATGGCGAAACAAGCTTCACTGCCTTACCGCCAGCCTTCTCCGTTTCCATCACCAGGTGGTGTTCGATTACTTTTTCTCGCATATTACTCACCTCTTTTTTATAGGGGTGCAGGTCGGTGAAGGTCGTTTCATAAACTTCCCTTAAAGACATTTTTTCTATTTTTCAGCCCTAAAGGGGGGTTATATATTGACCTGCACCGACCTGCACCCTTCCCTTTTTCTTACAGGAAATCTGTGACTTTCAGCTTCAGCCCATAAATGAAATACCCGGCTTTCCGCTTACGCCTGTCAAACCCAGTTTTCTCTAATGCTCCGTAAAAATCCGTCGTACTGCGGGTATACTCGTTCATCTGCTGGCAGTACAGCCGATAGGCCGTATAAAGTTCCCCGGACTTCTCGCTGAAAGAGGCATCTTCTTCACAACAGTCATCCAGGAAATGCCGAAGCCAGTCATTCTGCCCGCGGTATTCATTGATGGCAGATGCGACGCAATCAGGCGTATCCAGGTGATAGTTCTTGGCAATGACCCTCTCCGCCCCTTCGATGATCCATTGCAGGATGGCAGGACCGGCTTTCTCCACCAGGTAGTCTGCGTAGTTTTTGATGTCGCTCTTCCCTTCGAACTGGGCCTTGAAGGGCATGACGATAAGACGCCGCCATGTCCCTTCGTCATTGGCACCCACCCTGGGCAGGTGGTTCGTGTAGAGAACCAGCGTGTGTGTCGGTACGAACTTAAAAGGATCCTTATATTTCTTTTCGCCGCTCACTTCATCCGTTGAGCAGAGCTGTTTCAGGATGGATGTAGAAAGCCGGACGCCTTCTTCCATTTCGGCGGCAATGATCATGCGCTTCCCCTTCAGCTCCGCCATTTCCGGACGGACGTTCCGCTTGCAGCCTGCCGTCAGGGCATCGGCAGAGATGCCGCCGCAGTAGCTGCCAAGGACGCGGGCCAGGGAATTCCAGTAGGTCGACTTGCCGTTGCGGCCGTCGCCGTACGCAATGACCAGGGCTTCCACATAGACTTTGCCGATGGCCATCAGGCCGCTGATTTCCTGGGCGTAGTCGATGAGCGCCGTATCGCCGGTAAAGAACTGCCGGACGGCCTGTTCCCAAATAGCTTTCCCTTCGATGCCCGGGTCTACAGAGGTACATTTCGTGATGAAGTCCGTCGCTCGGTGTTCCTGCCGTCCCCGCATCCCTTTCCGCAGATCATATGTATAAGACGGGGTGTTCAGCAGGAATTCATCTGCATCCAGTGCCTGGATAGGCATCTGGACCATGGGTTTCAATGCCTGCAGGGCCGACAGGATATAGCGCATATCGCGGCGTTTCAGGACAAACTTCCGGTACGCTTCTGCGGCAAGGTAGGAGGCGTAGGCTTTGGTCTGCTTTTCCTCGATCATCTTCTCCAGGTTCCGTCCGCCCTTACGGATGATATCTTCCGAAATCCCTGTCCCTGCTAATTCCTTGAGTGCCTGTTCGGACTGTTCATTGGCATCAGCCAGCTGCAAATCCAGGAATTCTTCTGCCGCACCGACCGCTGCCTGCCGCGATTCTTCCCAGCAGATGCCGTCGTAGCGGATGAAGTCCGTGCTGTCGGTGTAGCGCAGTTCATTACCGTATTCTCTGGCGATGACCTTGGCTTGGCCGATATCCGAGTAATCCTCCGGCCGCAGGGAGTCCCGGGTGCCGAAGTCGTTGTTGTATTCATCTGGGCTGATATACCCTTCCTGCTTTGCGATGCGCTTGCCGAAGCGTACAGCACTGCCCCAGATAGTGTTCAGCTCGGCATCGGGAAGCGGCGGGTCGCATTTTTCCGCTTCGTCGAGGAAAAACTGATACGCCTTTTCCGTCGCCCCGTAACGTTTGATGATGCGGCCGGCAAAGCGGCTCATGGTGCTGTTCCTGCGTCCGGCCGGGATACTGCGTGACTCGGCTTCCCCAATCTTAAGTACCTGGTCGATTGTCGTTTCCCCATCCTGCCACAATACATTCTCGACGGGACAGCCATAGATGAACCGGGCCGCATCGAGAGCCGCTTCATCAAAGAAGGGATAGGCACGGTGGATTGCCCGTTTCAGTTCTGCATAATGCTGTTCATCCGTGATATCCGGAATCCCGAAATAGGCATGGAAGCGTGGTCTGGCACACTTGCCGTCCTTGGGTTTCATGTGATTCCTTGACGGCACGATGGCCACCGAGACTTTTGGCAGCATGGCCAGGAGCTTTTCCATGGTAATCCAGTCAGCAGGATTCTCTGAGTAGGTATTGTCGCAATCCATGACCAGGACATCGGCAGAGAGGAAGTTCTCCCGCTTCCGATAACAATCTTTGAAGGTCACGCAGACATGATCAAAGGCAGCTGCCGCTTTGAGGTCTTCGGCGCAACTGATTTCCTGCTGTCTTGGATAGCGGCAGTTCGCTTCCACGCCAGCAAAATCAGATATGTAAAGTGTAAAATTCATTTTTGAATCTCCTCCAAGTCACTGTTAAAATATCGCAATCTATAATTCTTCCATCTGGCTCTTTTGATTTCAGTCTCCATCCCGGCTGATATGGCATCGCCGAATACCCAGACTTCCCGGCACAGGCGCATCAGGATATTGCCAAAGTGCAGCCCCAGTTCCCGTTCCTTTGGGTTGGTGTCATCCAGGAACTGTGTGAACAGGAGATGCGGGGCTATGGGAATACATCCCTGCTCAAAAGCAAACCGGGAATATCGCCGGGCATTTTCTACGTTCCCGGCGATATTGCCTGAATACGGCGAACATATATATACCAATGGCCTGTAAACCCTGATCGTTTTCTGTTCATTGTCGATAAGCGCTAATGCATCGTGTGGGGTAGGGTCCTTATAATGTTCATGGTTAAATATCGTCACACCCGCACCTCCCTCGCTCAATGAGCGGGAAATTCCCTTCTGCGGTCATCATCCGATAAATAAACAGCCGCCCTTTCTGCGTCCAATACGTATAGACGCGGTTATGCAGGACTCCATTTCCATCGGGAACGTTAAACGTTTTTGTGCTGGTATAGCCTAGCGGCGCATATTCTTGGTAAAGCAGCCAGATGTTGCCCTGTTTGTACTGGATGCCTCGTTCATGGAGCCAGTTGTTCAGGCGCTGGGCAGACCATCCGTAATCTTTGGCGATGACCGAAGTCTTGACGAGGTCTTTGCACTGGAGGACCAAATCATAGTAAGACGCCTTTGGCCGGAGTTCAGCAATCTGTTGCTGTTGAGCGGCTGCAAGAAGTTCCATGGATCTGCGATGTTCTCGTTCTTCCTTGAGTCTGGTAAGTGCAGCAATAGCCAAATCCGGATTGTTAAGGATAGCATCCGTTGCATATAACCCCGTTCTGCGGATAGACGGAATCACTTCATGGGTCACCCATCTCTTAAAGGCCTTCGCTTCGGGTTTACGGCTTCCAAGAATCAGCGTGTACAATCCTGGTTCGTTGACGACCTTCTTTTCCGGGTTCCCCGGAATACCCTCGATTAAAACTAGGGTATTTTTTTCGTCTTCATCTAACCTCGACAGCGCATCGCTGGGATTGGAAATATCCAGAATCCGGCACACATCGGCAGCTACAAACCATGGCTCACCGTTCACGATGGCCGTACGCACATTCATTCCGTTGTAGATAAAGTTTTCTACGTTCGTCATGTTAATGACCTCCTTCAAATTCGGTACGGAGTTCCCCCCTATTTTTTAGCCTCTACAAGGCTTCCAATCTGACGGTTTGCAAAATAATTTTGCAATTTTTTTCTGGCCCTTTTGAGCTTCTGTGTGATATTGTTTTCGTTGGCTCCAATTCTGGCAGCGTACCCCCGAATAGATTCACCATTGATGAACACAGCAATGACCGCGTCGGCCCACTCTGGTTTCTTTTCCAGAACTCTACGTATAATCTGGCAAACCGCTTCGTCATCGACTTTACGTTCCCAATCCAGTTCATCTCGGCTGACCAAATTCATATCCGGGACGGGTTTCCCATTGCGCCAACATCCGCTCCCAGCAATTCCGCAGCTATAAGTATCGGGTGCATCTTCGATAGGATTAGCCAGAACTCCATCTTGTTCATCGCGGCGCTGGTAATCCGGGAACGCAGCCCTTCTGCGATGTTCCCTGTGCCAGTTGTTATATAGCGGTCTGTTAAATTCCGCATTCATGATTTCCTGAGCGCTGCGCCGGATTACGGGTTCTCCGTCTGTGGCATCCTGTTTTCTCTGCTGATAATCCCGCTCGATCATGATTTTGCATTCGCCCTCCGCGACTTCGACATCCATGGTCAGGGGGGCCTTTGATTCGTCGTTGGCATAATATTTGACTCTGATTTTCATTTTTTGCATCCTTTCTCTGCCCATGCCAGAGGACGAAAAGATGCAAAATAAGGCCCGTCGGAAAATACCCCTACGAGCCTTTACAAATCCAAAAACGGCGCATGAAATGACACGGTGAGGGCATTTCCATCCTGCCTGCTACCCAGCGGGTAACGGGTAAGACAGTCTATACATCTCATCGTCCTGATGCGCACTTGGACATGTTAGATTTTTTTAAGCTTCAGCTGAAATTGGAAGTGCGGTTCATGTATGATATACTTAAATAAAAGTATGTCGAGAACTGCACTTTACTGATTTCATCTGTCTCTAATTTACTGTAGCGAGCGTTCCGAGCAACCGTTACTTGTGTTACTTTTGATGCCTAACGTTACTTTTTTAAGGAGGTACAAAAAACATGCCCTTATCGAACATTCCTCACCTGTGCGGAGGAATCTTCTTTGATTTATTACTGGAAGCACGTCGGTTTCGTACCAGCCAACGTGACACGTTTAACAGCAAAGCAGATGGGCTTTCTGAACCGGATATATACTGCGGTCTGGCAAAGATACTCACAGGGGAGAATCTTTCCAAGTCTCGCGGCACCGCATTAAAGAAAAGCGTGTCCAACTATAAAAAATGTGAAAACAGCAAAGGGGATTATGTTCCTTTTACTGATGAAACACTCCAATCGACTTTCAATACAGGCTATAACGAAAAAAATTCTGCTATCCTCGAAAGGACAGCAGAATTTATAAAGCAATATTTAAATCCAGAAAAATGCAAGTGGCTCGTCCGGGTATTGATTGATATTATGCAGAAAGATAAGTCCATATCCCCGGGCACAGAACTTGCTATAAACTTCGGAGAATGTATACCTGTAAGTTGTCTTCATGAAGCCAAAGCCATATACTTTTTGCCTTTTTTCCTCAGTGTTCTGCATTATGTCGTTGTTAATTGCCCAGACTGTGAATCCGGTCGCGATACATTCAAGGCCTGGTATACCCAGTCTTCCCCGAACGCAGCCTGGAAATTAAAGAATGAAATAAAGCAAAACCTTGGTAAAGACGTAAAACCGATAGAAGTTATCATGGATTTAAAAATCCATGATGATGTAGAAAAGGATTCTTCAAAAGCTGCCGATAGCGAAGCAGAAAGTCCTGAATCCGAAGATAAAGAACTGACAGTATCTACGGATTCCAAAACCAACGAAGAAGTACCCTCAGAACCCCCTCTTTCCCGCCGTGACACTAAACTTTTAGCTGAGTTAATGAGGGACTTCAATGAGCTGTTGAAATTCGGCAGCGATACCGACTTAACTATCATGCCTATGCCATCTAGTTATTCGGATAAATTCGACGATGTATATAAGAAATGGGAACATTCCGATAGAAACTTTAAAAACAAGGAACTGAATAGCTTGAGGGTAGATATCTTAGGAACTTTGTATTGTTATTTTCATTTTTGGGGCTGCTATATGTGGTATGAATCTGCCACTGATTGTTTCGTTCATAAAAAAAACTTATCTCGCGATGCCGAAAAAATAGAAGAAGAACTTCGAAATCGGATAGATTCCGATAGGAAAGCTTGCAAACAGTTGCATGAACGCCTGTGTCAATATATCATCGACTTCGATATCGTCGTTGAAGATGTCAACAAAAAAGCCACCCCGGGTGAAAACCACACCACGATTATCCAGAACCAAACGAACATCGCCCATAGCGAATCAAAGACATATAATATTAAAGACAGCAACATCATTTTCAACAAATAAGGAGCACCCGAATGAAAATGCCTGCCCGTGTTGACCCGCATATCCCTGTCGTGGGCAACAGCACCTACATAGAAAATCAAAGCAACGATAACTATAACATCAATCACAGCAATATTACTTTCAATATAGCGCTGCCCCCACAAGGAGCAAGTAACAGTGCGGCACAGATGATAGCTATCGAAAACTTCAGCAAGGAATACTATCAGCTTCTCGTTACCGGTGAGGAGGATGCCTTTAAAAACAACTATGTTACCGTGCCTAAAGAATATGCGTTGAGCAGACGTTATGTCCCCGCAGAAATACTGGGACGATGTTCATCCCTGTCAGAAGAAGGCGTCGCTGAACTAAAGACATTTCCCGCCATCATCTGTATGGAAAACGAAAATCCGGGAGGGGTTGCTGGCTCTAATCAATGTGCAATATATGCGTATATAACACAGATAAAAAAAGAAAGCCAAGCTATAAAAGTCGTTTTCTGCCCCATCGCTTCTATCCCTCAAAAGGTGCTATGTGAAAAAAAATATGCAGTCTGTTTCGATTTAAACATGGACTGCGTTATCACGGATCTAAACTGCTGTGCCTGGTCTGTTCATAAAGTGAACCTGTTTGAAGCTTTTAAAGAAGCCGGACTGGAAAAACTTCCGTTCCCTTCGCAATGGAGGTAATTGCCTATGGATAAAAAATTTCAAAGTGAAATAACACAAATCAAACTTGACGCCGCTACTTTCAAAGGGACCGGCGAATGTATAGAGCCAACGTATATTAACTACTTCTTTGGGAATAACGGTACTGGTAAGTCCACTATTGCTAAGGCAATCCAGTCTGGCCTGGGCGTTACTTATGCTCCCGGAGTGTCTGCAGATGACTGTCAGGTCCTGATTTATAACCAGGAATATATTGACCGTAATATGCAAAACTTCCACAACCTTCCAGGCGTCTTTACGATGACCGAAGAAAATGCAGAAATCCAGCAGCAGATTGATGAGGCCAGCAGAAAAATAGACGCCGCCCAAAAAATAATCACTGGCGCTGAGACAGAAAAAGCTAAACTATATGATAAAAAAAATCGGCTCGACAAGAACCTATATAACGAAGTATGGGAAAAAACGGATACGCTCAGAACCAAGGATTTCCCCAACACTCAGACAGGGGTATCGAATTCTAAAAAGAAGCTCGCTGAAAAGGTAATGGAATACGCCCCGACTGAGTACGACCTCAATGATTTGAAGCGTATGTACAGTTCTGCGTATGCTGCCGCTCCTAAAAAATATAAATTGTTCCATACGATTCCTGATTCTTCGGTTCTTGATAATATCGAGGGTAACGATGTCCTTTCTATTGCCATCGTCAATGCATCTGAAACTCAGCTTGCCGAATTCTGGAAAAATATCAGCAGTGCTGAATGGGTCCGTACTGGTCACGCAGAGTACCATCAAAAGGCCGGCGGGAAATGTCCTTATTGCTCTCAGACTTTGCCGCCCGATTTTGAACAAAAGCTTACGGAAAGCTTCGATGATCAATATAAAAAGAACCGGGGCAGACTTGAAAACTTTCTGAGCGACTACAGAGATGCCGCCAACACTCTGTTCATTCCCATATCAAAGATGCCAGAATCTGTTTACCCGGCAATTGACCTGAAACCCTACAAAAACAAGCTGGATGCTCTCAAAGGAATCATCGCTGCAAACATCCAGCAGATTAATGCCAAAGTAGCCAAACCCGCTAAAATAGTCACGTTAGATGATACCGCACCACTATTATCAGATCTTCAGGCACTCATTGAAGGGTATAATAAACTGATAGAGGAAAATAATGCCGTCGTTGATGACGCCCCTAAGAAAAAAGAAGAGTGTAAAGATAAGGTCTTTGCTTATCTGGCATTTTTTGCAAAGGATATCATGACTGCCTACAGGAACAGTTATGCCGATATCGAAAAGCAAATAAAAGAACAGCAAGCCATCATTACAAAACAAAATGCTGAAATCAACGAACTCACTAATTCTATTCGAATACTGAACAGTCAAACAAAAGAAACCGAATCAGCCATGAACAACATCAATCTCATGTTGAAAGATGCCGGATTCCAGGGATTCGAAGTCTGTCCCCACTGGGAGGAAAAAATATCCCCTGACGGTTCCGTGCAAAAGATAATCCCATCGCCGGTTCGTAACTACGCTGTAGTCCGTACCAACGAAATTACGGGAGAAAAGGAGATTGCACAAAACCTTAGCGAAGGGGAGAAAAATTTTATCGCTTTTCTTTACTTTCAGCAGAGCGTGTTCGGCAGCACAGATGCAGAAAACATTCCCCGCAAAAAGATTGTTGTCATTGATGACCCTGTATCAAGTATGGACAGCGGTACCCTTTTTATTGTAAGTGCACAAATTCGCAGGATGATCCACATCTGCCGGAATAATGTTGACAACAGGAACCCCGTTGTAAATGGTAATTTTATAAAGCAAATTTTTATTCTCACGCATAATGCCTATTTCCACCGCGAGGTCACCTACCTATATGCAAATAGATGGGATTTTGTTTCTTTCTACCTTGTGCGGAAATTCAACAATAAATCATCCGTAACTTTGTATGACCAGCAAAATCCTGACTGTCCTTCCGAAAGGATGAATATCAACCCGGTCAAAAACTCCTATGCCGCTTTGTGGGAATCTTATAAAGAAGTCAAAAGCGGCATCCCGCTTAAAAGTATTATCCGGAGAATCTTGGAATATTATTTCCTGCAGCTGTGCGGCTATGAAGGTGACGATCTTCGTAAATGCATTCTGGAAGACCACAGAGATGATTTTATGTATGATGAAAATGGAGCCGAAACGCCGGACCGGTATGAGATGGCCAAGGTTCTGCTTTCTTACATCGTTGCCGATAATTCAGGTGTCAACGACGGTATCAACTATACTGATGATTTTCTCGATGTGCAGTTGTATCGGAATACGTTCAAAATGATTTTCAAATACATGAACCAGGAACAGCACTTCAATATGATGATGGGCATTAGATAGGAAATAAACAGAGCGACCAAAGTGGCATCAATCACAAAACCAGGTATAGGTGTGATGGCCCAGATGACCTTTTAAAATATGCATAGCTCTCCAACCGTCAGGTAGAAATTTTCTTGAAATGCTTGATAAATAGCAAAGACCTCGTACATATTTCTGAATATGTACGAGGTCTTTTACTATTTATTGTATATCTTATTTTCACTAAATACTACATATAGTATCTTAGTAGTAAAACGGTAGTACGTTTTCTTTTTTCACCTGCCGCAAAGCCCGATTTCATGCGGTTTGTCAAAAAATCAGAAAGTAGTGCCGTGACAGATGAAAAGTATCTTTATCACTTTATTTTCACTCCTTCTTATGTCGGGATATGCCAATATAATGCGGTTTTCCGAGGTTTACACGTTTCTGTAAAGAAGACAGAACCCGGCAAAAAACGTCATAACTTTGCCCTCTGTAGTAGTAAAAACGGTAGTAAAACGGGCCCTTCCTACTACCGAATTTTTTGGGTGATTTTTCCTCTGTTATTATAGCAAAAAAGGAGGGTTATAGTCAGCCAGCGAAGACAGCAGGTATGTGTCAACAAGTTATCCATTTCCAAGCATAAAAATACCCTCATTACTGTTTTATCCAATAACGAGGGTAAGATAAATTATGATGAATACCCACAATTATCTGCGAGTTTCTGTATCGTAATCTTATCGATATTTTTTACCGCAGCAAGCTCCTGAAAAGAAGCGGCAAGTACCTCTCTAGGAGTTTTTCGTTTCATTTTTACGGTCTTCCGCCGCCATTCGAGTCAGTCTCATTCCAAGGTCATATGCCTTTTTCAGGTCCTTTGGAAAAACTTCTTCCCGCTGCCGCTTCTTGTCCGCTTCATCAAAAAGATTCTGCCTGTAACGGGAATAATCATTGTATTGATAAGTGTTGCAGCAGTACTGAACTTCGTTATATCCATAAACAAGGTCCATGGTTTTTCCCCAGGTTCCCAGCAGCTCCGGATAATGGAATTTTTCCATCTCCTCTTCCTTGCAGTTCATGGAATAGATCAAAGCAGAGAATTTTTTATCATGAGGAACCATATCGGGCTTCCCGTCCTTATAGAAATATGAATAGATTGGGAAAAGGGAACGATTGAGGAGGCTGATGACCTGCCCGTTAGGATAGCCGAAATAGACGGGACTTCCCACGATGACCACATCGGCTTCCCAAATCTTTTTGAGAACAGGCTGAATACTGTCCCGGACAGCGCATAACCCATCCGTTTTGCTATTCTTCAGCTTACAGGCATAGCATTCCCGGCAATCCGTAAATTCATAATCTACCAGATGGATGAGTTCTGTTTCAGCACCAGCCGTCTCGGCTCCCCGCTGTGCCTGCTGCAACAATTGGGCAGTGCTGAAATTTTTTCTTGGACTTCCATTCAATAAAATTGCTTTCATCATAATCTCCTCTTTCTTTCAGAATGTCGTGCTGGTTCAGACCCAGCAGTCCATCGAGTTTTGTCCAATGAATTCGCTTTTTCTACAATCATGTCAATTCCATTCCCGTAAGGATAACTTCTGTTTTCTTCTTGAATCCGTGCTTTCCGTAGAACCCCGGCATGGAAGCTCTCTTATGTCCATTTTAACACAGAGATGCTCTAAGTACTACTGCATTCTGCTTCCCTATCCTACGATTGTTTTGTTAAAATATCCTCTTTACCGTTTTGTCCAGTAAAAAAGGGTACATCCGTTTTTCGACGATTCGGAAATGTCATCCATCATGGGCTCTGGAATACTAGCCATTGCTTTTGGTTGAACAGAAGTTTCCTATTTGTTGATTTTGTTATCCATGCGATCACTGAGAGGCACCACTTCAGATGCAACAGCTTGATTCATCTGCCCTACGTTGACGACATCCGTATCCGCTTCCCCTGTTGCCACGCCGGTGATCTGGTGGGTTACAATGTCACTCCCTATGGCGATGACAGCATGAGTGGATTTCCAGAAATAATCTGTATGCGTCGTTTCGTCATCCGTTTCATCATCAAAGACAGCACCAGGCTTTCCTGCCTCACATTTGCCATGGACCTGCTCCCCAAGGCAATGGACCAACAAATCCAGTACCTTATCTTCCCTCCCATCTTATCTGCCTCATTTCTGGTTATCTGCCTCATTTTATGCTAAAATGTTGCAGATAATAAAAGATGAGGGAGATTTTTATGCGAACCTTTAACTACTCGCAAGAAATGCAGAATTTACTGACACCTGAAATTGTCCAGCTTCTTACCTGTATCCATGACTGCGGTCCTGCTCTTTTCATCACGCCTTATCGGGAAACCAAATCACTTTGGGTTGGATCTCGCCTACCTGCTTCAGTTCTTTCCGCACATTGAGTTTTGTGGTTTATCTCTGGCATGAAATATTTTAGAAATTAATTGAGCGAATCATGGAGAAGAAAATAGAAAGGATGATGTATATTGAGCGACAACGCCAAACTGATAGTAGAAGCGCCCAACGGGGATTTTTGCCCCGTCAGGCTCATGCAAAAAATTATGGAGGGGAAATGGAAATTTATTATTTTGTATTACCTCATGCTGAAGCCGACACGGTTCAATGAACTCCAACGTCTCATACCAAACATCTCGCATGGCGTTTTGACCACACAGTTGAAGGAAGACATGGGATAATCCCACATTGGAAATCATATACATCGAAAACGCTCAACTCAAATTTGAGAAGGGCTACAATGATACCGAGAGGGTTCTTTGATTTGCAAGCAGCTGCATGAACTTCATGTGGTGGCTTTTTTCAAATTTTCCGGAATATGATATACTTCTATCAATAACAGTTATACTATTTCGAGGAGACAGAATACACGCAACTATTACACCAGATACAGTGTCGAAATCACAAAGGCTCCCTATGAATTAGGCAAAAATTAATCAAGGATGTGCAACCATTATGATACAAATCGAAGAAACAGTCTTTGCCCGTAAACGCTGGATAGAAAGTAAGATGCTCGCTTATGGATTTCATAAAACAAATGAAACGTATATACTTGAAAAACCATTTCTTGACGGGAATTTCAAAGCCATCCTTTCCGTTACCTCAAAAGGGCTGGTTACGGGTAAGGTCATAGACCGGATGACCCAGGATGAATATTATCAGTTGCGTCAGGAAACCTCCGATGGCGCCTATGTCCATACGGTCCGTTCTGCTTATCTGTCCCTGCTTAAAGAAATTGCCACTTCCTGCTGCGGCGATGTCCTATTTGCCTCAACTCAGGCCAACCGGCTGACCCAGGCCATTTTGGACAACTTTCAGGTCAGGCCGGATTTTCCCTGGAATCATTCCGCACGATATCAGTCGTACGGAGCCTTCCGTCATTCTTCCAACCGGAAATGGTTCGCCCTCATCATGAATGTAAAAAGAGGTGTGCTGGATAAAGACGGCAATTCCGGTCAAGTTGATATCATCAACGTAAAAATCAGACCTGAACAAGCAGAACAGCTTCACCGCATCCCCGGCATCTACCCCGCTTATCATATGAACCACAAGACGTGGATTTCAGTGGTGCTGGATGAAACCTTACCGGATGAAAGAATCTTGGAGTTCATTGACACAAGCTATCAGTTAACGATTCACTAAAGAGGAATACAAGTACTAATTGTACAATTATTACGTCTTGCACTTCCTTTATTATGAAATCACCAAAGCTGTGATATACCAGTCATCACATTTTTCCACCCTATCGAATAGCAGATTCTGTTATAAAACCAACATACTTGTCTCCCCGGCCATGATATACTGATTCCAGAAAGACAAAGAAACCAATAAAAAACGCCTATGATGACTGTATCATGAATAGGCAACAGAAAGGGGCAGACCTCATGAAAAATATAGAATGGAAAGATAAAGTGGCAAGTTTTAAAAAAATTGATGTGCGCGGCATTGCCGGTAATTTCCTTGATGGGCTGAAAAAACAGGCGGCAAAGCTCCCCGTCGGCGAAGGGATAGAAGTCATTCAAAGTTTCGAACCTATTCCCCTCTATGAAATCATGGAAATGCTGGGATATGTTCACTATACAGAAAAAACAGCGGAACATGAGTATCACGCTTATTTCTATCGGACCGAGGAAAAAGGGAACGTAGAAGATGCGCCGGAACGGCCGGCAGTCATCGCCAATTATCCCATGATCGATGAAAAACTGGGCGAGCTGGCTGTAGAATTTTGGGATATGACCTGGAAAAGCGAAAAACGATATCTCGATTACAACATCCGGCTCCTGCTCTCTCTGGCCAATGCCGTCGGTGCCGGAAGGATGCGGCAGGCCATGCGGGAACTGCTGAAAGCCTATGCCAACGGGCTGGATTCCAGAGCCCTGGACGACGTGTTTGAACAACTGGCCTGGAATATGGGCATCGGCTTCTTCAGTTCGGAAATTGCTCCGTCTCCCCTGTTTCATGCGTATAAGCTGATTAAACAGATGGAAAAACAGGGAAAAGAGAGAGACGAAATCAACCAGATGCTAAGAGAAAAATTTTCAGATAAAAAAGGTGTATGCAAGTAACATGTACCCTCTTTACCGGATGTCCCGGTAAGGAGGGTATTTTCATGGGCTATACCTATGAATCGTGAATACAGTGTCCCATAATCCGACATCATAAAGAAAGAGTTCCCTATTTCACGATATGATTCTTCGACTTTATTGAGCGTTCTTCTTGTTTTTTGCCAAATTGGGGTCTGTAACAAAATGAGTTTTTGATATGCTCCCCCTATGAGAGACAGTAAAAAAATAAAACTGTCATCATAGGGGAAGCATATCATTTAGCCCCATTCTTTTTACCTATCTTACTGTTTCTTGTGATTTCTGGATATGTGATCCATATACATCACGATAATCATTCTGAGCTTCATTGTCTTTATCATTAATACGGACGCGTTCTACCTTATGCCGGTCATTGTCCTTTCCGGAAATACGATCTACGCGGAAGCGGTCAATATTTTGCACTTTAACCAATTCAGGTCCAAACTCATCCACGGAGCGAGCCATATCACCATCAGAAGGTGCTCCATTCTGCAAGGCCCGATAAATAATTGCGGCATATTCATAACGGGTCATGGCCCGGTCGCCCTTAAATTCTCCATCCGGATATCCCTGTAAATACCCCCGTTCAGCCAATGTTTTCACGTATTGGTAAGCCCAGTGGTTTTCAGGTACATCGGGGAACATCATGCTATTGGCTGGATTGGGAACAGCTTTGACATTTTGCCCCGATTCATAAGCAGCCAGTTTTTTAGTGAGCACTTCTATTTGGGCTTTCATGGCCAGCATGTCCCTTGCCATAGAAACACGAGAGCGGGATGCATGGTTCTTTTGACCAAACTTCCAACTAACGCCTGCATTCACCATGTTTTCTCCTCCGCTGAAGGATCCACCTACGCTGAACATCGTATCCTCATTGGGCCGGTAAAATGCCCCGACAGCTACGGCATGGGCATCTTTATAATTACCGTAACCGACAGCGAAGTCCCATTTGTCATCAGGATCAAAATCCAACGGATGCAACCCTGACAGAGCCGCAGCACCGGCACCGACGCGGTTCACCTGATTTCCTAATTTACTGATCCGTGTTTCCGCCCGGTATAACTGACTCCCGTTTACGGCATCAGTACTGGTCGATGAAATATCTCCAGGAGCTACATGGGTAATCTTATTTCCGCCATTATTCAACCCATCTTTATTAAGGGTAACATCCTGACCGGCAGAACCATTCTGGATTGTCATCCCTCCCGTCGTTACGGTAGTGTCTCCCACATTGACAGTGCTGGCATTTACCGTCGTGATATTACCCGTATCTGCTGTAACGGTCTTTGTGGTAACCGAATCCAGTCCTTTCAAATCTTTTGAAAGCCGCACTTTCAGGTTATCACTTCCATCAGATACCACTCCGATATTGTCTTCCGTTGACAGTTTAGAAGAATCCGTAATGCCCCCGACTACATTTACCTGGCCATTGAGTTTTTTACTGATTACATTTCCTACATCGCCGCCATATTTCATACCATCATTCATCGTGGCAACCGTCTGGGTATTCCCATTGTGATCTTCATAGACAATCCGATCAATCCCATCCGTGCCATTATAGCCATCCGTACCGTCTACTCCATTCACACCTTTTACAACATGGATATCAGCAGAAGCACCATCCTTGCCATTGATGCCAATATGACCATCCGTACCATTGGTTCCGTCTTTACCTATAGAAGAAATGGTAACGCCATCTTTGCCATCAGCACCTTTTACCCCCATAGCTCCATTGATGCCATCAGCGCCGTCTTTGCCCTGGCCGCCCACGGTAACCGTATCTGCTTTCAGATTCTTATCCAGTCCGATAACCAGGTTTCCATCTGCATCCACTACAGTTTTGATGTTGGAAGCATCGTATTCCGTATCTGCTTTTGTGCCATTTCCTTTGATTGTCATGGTGCTGTTCAGTTTTTTAGCCACAGATCCTGTATTTCCAGCAAACTTCAGTCCATCATCGAGCGTGGCAACTT
>NZ_DGRS01000056.1:0-34861 GCF_002391155.1 Megasphaera sp. UBA4382
CTACTGGGACCCGCTGTATCCATCAATGACCAGTGGGGCATCGACCACGGTACCTGGACGATATTAATCCATATGTTCCCTGACGCTGATATTCCCGTCGTCCAGCTCTCCGTAAACCGCGACCTCACGCCGCAGGAACTATACGACCTCGGTCAGAAACTGGCGCCACTGCGCAATCAGGGATACCTGATTTTCGCCAGTGGCAACGTCGTCCACAACCTGGGACGCGTCGAATGGAACAATCCCGGCGGTACGCCTCAAGCACTGCGTTTCAATGACTACATCATCAATGCCGTACAAAATCGCAACGATGACGCAGTCATCCACTATGCTAATCATCCCGATGCTGCTTATGCCGTTCCCACACCGGATCACTTCTTGCCCCTTGTGATGACACTGGGCGCAGCACAGGGTGAAACGGCTGCCATATTTAACAATACGTGTAATCTCGGATCCATGGCCATGACCGGTTTTATTTTTGGGTTTTAATGGGATAAATCAGAAATAGTCTCCTGTCTGTCTACGGAAAAGGACAGTCAGAAGACTATTTTTGCTCCTCTTTATTCTGCTGTAATCTGCTAATAAAAAAGCAGAAAACTCCCTCATACTCCGCCTGTTCAGGCAGCTATATGAGGGAGTTTTCTATTTGCTTGCATTATCAGGCACGGTAATCCGGTTGCAGGCGCAGGACCAGAATCTGCTCCCGGTCATCGTCTTCTAGAAACAGGTCACGGCAGTCTATCCGCTCTTCGACGATAAGTCCGTTATGGTGTGTCAGGAATGCTTCTGTTTGTTCATAGGGATAATAGAAAAAGAGGCGCATCGTCCGCGGCAAACGATAATAGGAATCAAACATCTGCTTTAAAACCAGTTTCAGCGTATGCAGTCCAAAGGGATTGAAGAAAAAGAAACAATCCGCTTCTGTCGGGACCTCGTATACTGCTGCGTCTTTCAAGACGAATGTCACGCGGCACCCTGACACGGCAGTACGACTATTGGTCATAGCCTTTTCCCACAAACGACGGTCATACTCTACCCCAATGGCGTGACAACGCGTCTGATAGGCCAGAAAGAAACTGACCCGCCCTTTACCGCTTCCGTAGTCGATGAGTGTATTCTTTTTTCCCATATAACCACTATTGGCCAGACGCTCAAGGACACAATAATCCGTCGGTTCATAGGGGTGATGCTCCCCATCAGACTGACTGTCATCTCGTCCGGCCGTCTTGATACCCAGTATATGCTCCCATTCCTGCTCGTCCATCTCAATCGCCATCTTTCCTGCTATTCAAAACGTCCAGCAGACCACGGCAGCCTTCCTGGACGTCGTTCCAAGTCCGCTGGAAATCCCGCGTATACCACGGGTCGGCTACGGGACGGGGATTGGTTGTGTAATCCATGAGAAGCGAACACTTATGAAGAGGATCACCGTGAAAAATGCGCTTCATATCCCACAGGTTCTCGTCATCCATGCCGATGAAATAATCATAAACATCGTAATCACCAGCCGTCAGCAACGCCGCCCGCTTCTCACTGGGATCCATACCATGGGCCCGGAGCAGTCGTTCTACCGGCGGATAGACGGGATTGCCGTAACCGTTCCAGATTTCCTCATCCGTCGTAGCAGCTGAAGCTACATCAAACTGATCCGCCAGACCTGCCCGTTCCGCAATTTGCCGGAACACAAACTCCGCCATGGGCGACCGGCAGATATTGCCGTGACAGATGAAAAGTATCTTGATCACTTTATTTTCACTCCTTCTTGTGCCGGGTTACGCCGCTAAATGCCGTATTATAGCGGTTCTCCCGTTCCAGGCGATTTACCTCATATATTCCATAAAGTAGTATAAGTCGGCATAACTCAGCCACCATTCGTAGTAAAATCGGTAGTAAACAGGGACTACCGTACTACCGTAAAAATCTTCTGCGTAAAATGCATGGTTCCATTGTAACAGAAAATGTGCCGGGTTTCATTAAAAAACCATATAAAAGGAAAGGACCCACAGGTCTTGAAACCGTGAGTCCTTTTTCGCATATTCCTTTACCTACGCTTCATTCTTGAAAGGGATAATCTTGGGCCGAATGGCACCTACTTGTTCTAACTCTTTGCGTACATTTTCCATTTCTTTCTGCTGCCGCTGCTGGACAAGTTCCACTTCTTTCTGGGCATTATCGAATTTGATATGCGTATACACATTGAGTGTGATGGAAATATCGCTGTGTCCCATCAAATATTGCAGTGTCTTGGCGCTTATCCCTGAAAGAGCCATGTTGGTACAGTACGTATGCCTACAAACATGAGGAGTGATTGTCGGCAGTTGGTAGCGATAAATCCGGTTATATTTACTAACGGCCCGGCCAAAATAATGTTCCCAATGCATCGCTACCAAGGGATTACCGTTTTTATCATAATAGAGGAAGTTACCATGACCATCAATCATCGTTTCAACTCTAGGCGGTTTTCGACGCCGCAGGATTTCAGCAAAACACTGATATACTTCTTCTGTCATTGGCAGCATCCTAGCCCCAGCCTTTGTTTTAGTAGAGATAATATAGCGTCTCCCTGTTGTATCCCGCTGAAGCTGTTTATCTACATTGATAGTACGGTTCTCCATATTGACGTCCCCAACAGTCAATCCGCAAAATTCTGAAATTCGCATTCCCGTGTGGAAAAGTATAAATATCGCTTCATAGTATTTTTTATAATGTCGGTCGTTTTTTAAAAATTCCAAGAAGAGCCTCATATCCTTTCGGGAAACCGCTTCTCGTTTCACACTGTCATTGATGAGGATTTCTTTCATTTCAAAATTAAAAGGGTTCCTCCATAAAATTTCATCATCGACTGCCATTTGGAAAGCTGGCCGTACAACACCCCGGACGCTGTGAATGGAGCTATATCCCTTCCCTTCTGATTGCATCTTGACTAGCCACAACTTGGCATCAGACATCTTGACCTTACCGATAGGTTTTTGCGAAAAAGGGTCTTTCGCCAGTAAGTTGACAACAAAATTATAATTCGTTCTCGTGTTAGGTTTAACCCCTGTCTTAACAGCTAAATAACGCTGTACTAATTCCATAACGGTCATGGTATCATCATCACGATTAGGACAAATAGCAGAACGGATTTCCAAATCCTTCTCTAATTCCCTCAGTGATTTGCAAGGCTTCTTCCCTGCCGGTAGTGGATCTGTGGGTTCCAGTTTCCAACTGTAAAAGAACTTTGGTCTTCCATTTAACTGATATTTGAACTGATATCTTCCATCTGTCCGAACCGTTTCGCCGGGCCGTAATTTTCGTTTTTTCTTATCCCTGCGGATACTCGACTGCGTACGTGGCATAATTCCAGTCTCCTTTCTCTTATTTCCTTGTCTATACATCACTCTAGCCAGCAAATAAGTCAACTCATATCCTTCAACTAAATACTCGAAGTCTGGCAAAGAAACTTTTCAAATTCTTTCCGGATGATAAGTAAATGGCTTCCGTTATAGACTATAAAAGAAGCATCTGGGCGTTCTGCAGCAAGGGCTTTGATTTTCTTTTCACCAATATGAAAGTACACGCTGGCTTCCTTAGGAGTCAGCATGAACCGTTGAAATAGAGGAATTGCATTTTCAAATTCATTCTGATTGTTCATAAAAACACCTCCTGCTTTGTAGCCACCGCAGAAGGTGTTTTCTGACGTTTCATTTTAATCTTTTTGATAAAATTCACATTCGTATCCGTCTGCCCGGAGCAACAATCCTTCAGCCCAGGACGGTGTACGTCCCATCTGCTCGCAGATGGCATTGACGCTGACATCCCGGCTGCATTCGATGATCAGTTCATCATGGACATGGCCGACGATAGCACAGCATCGTAAGGTCTGCATGGCATAGCAGAGGATGTCCCTGCTGATGCCCTGGACGATGTTTTCCACGAACTTCGGGCCGTAGCTTTCCAGCCGTTCCCACTTCTTCGTTGCGCCGACGCCCTCATAGGTGACGGATTCCCCGCCGAAACGGTTCTCGCCTATCCGGGGCTTCACATAGGAAAGCCGCCGTCCGCTTGGGAGCTGGATGAACAGCATGCCGCTCTGGCAGAGGAAGCGGATGCAGCCGGCCCGCATGGGGATATGTTCCTTGATGGCCGTCTTCACGGCGGCATCCACCTGCCACCAGAAATCGACGATGTGCGGATTGGCTGACCGCCAAGACTGCACCAGAGGATACAGCTCATTTTCCGTAAGCCCCATCTCCAGGGCACCCATGGCTTTCAGTGCCCCGATGGAACCGCCATAGCCAAGGGCCAGTTCTGCGATTTTCCCTTTCTGCCGGAGATGCCCGTTGACGCCATGCTTTTCCACGGGAACACCGAACATGGAGCTGGCCGAAGCACAATAGATATCGCCATTTCGGGCAAAGACGTCCGAGCGCCATGTTTCTCCGGCCAGCCACGAAAGCACCCTGGCTTCAATGGCTGAAAAGTCCGCTACGGCAAACTTCAGCCCCTGCCGGGGCACAAAGGCCGTACGGATCAGCTGGGAAAGGACATCGGGGATGGAATCATACAGGAGCTCCAGGGCTTCATAATTTCCCTGGCGTACCAGCTCCCGGGCTTCCGAGAGATCCGGCAGATGATTCTGGGGCAGATTCTGCAGCTGGATGTGCCGGCCGGCAAACCGCCCGGTCCGGTTGGCCCCATAGAACTGGAACATTCCCCTGGCCCGTCCATCCTCACAGGCCGTCATCTCCATGGACTGGTATTTACGGACTGATGATTTGGCCAGCTTCTGCCGGAGCAGCAACACACTGCGAAGCGGTTCTTCTGCTGTCTTCAGCAGCTTTTGTACTTGCTTCTTGCCCAGGGAATCGGTCTTCATCCCATGCTGTTCCAGCCAGCCGATCATCTGGATGACGGAGTTCGGGTTCTCCAGGCCCGTCTTTTCCTTCAGCATAGCCATCAGGCTGTCCCGGCTGCGGGCATCGATAACGATGGCATTTTCAGCCAGCGTCCGGTCGATGGCAATGCCACGGTCATTGATTTCCTGGTCAAGATGATATTCATCCCATATCGATTCCGGGACGGGATACTTCTTCAGCCGCTCCTGGATGGCCATTTCCACTTCTACGTCTCGTTTGTTGTAAGACTTGAACAGAGCCCATTTATCCGGGGCATGATGAGGAAGATTTCTCGTCCTGCCACCATTTGTTTTGGTTTCCTTGCATGGTACACAAAAGTAACGAATCAGTTCCTTGCCTTCCTTCATCTTCTGATTATCCAGATTCAGCACAGTGCCCACGCCTTCCAGTGAAAGGGGCAGACCCATGTAGGCCGACCAGATCATGGAGCATTTCCATCCCACCGGATTGAGGAACCTTGCACAGTCCTGGGAAAGCGGATGATGGTCATGGAACGGGTCCAGACTTATCCCCAAATCACTCAGATATCGCGACAGGCAGATTCGTTCGAAACTGGCATTGAAGGCCCACTTGGTGACGTCTTCATTGGTTAAGGCATCCAGAATATCTTCAGGGATATTTTCTCCCCGGGCCAGGTCAACGACCTGCACCTCGCCGCCATCTATGGCATATCCGAAGATGAGAATTTCAAAGGCCGGCGATTCAGCATATTTGTACACGCCGCATTTGGCCAGGTTGACATCGCTGAACGTTTCAATATCTATACTCATGCTTTTCATACGCTTCACCTCAAGAAAAGCGGCGAGACACAAGGCCCCGCCACCACCATTTACCAATACTTATTTCCGAAAAGATTCCATCTGTTTGCGGTGATATTCCGCTTCCCGTTCTTCCCGGTGCCGTGCTATTTCTTCATCACGCTGATCCTTCTTGAGGGCTGTATAAATTAAAGCCACAAAAAAACCGCTTGCAGCCAGTGCCACCAGGCAATACATCATCTCTAAAATCATTTGCATCGTAGTTTCCATTGAAATTCTCCTTCCTTATGCCAGGAAATCGTCATCGTCAGCTGTCGCGAAGTCATCTTCTGCACGGGGTTTACCGCCCAGAGGTTCACCGTCATGGATTTTCTGCAGGTTGTTCAGGCCACAAGCAATGCCCTTGTTGCCGTTGCTGTTGAAGGCATAGAAGCTGATGGACGCACGGCCATAGACGCCAGAATAGACTTCGGAGCGTTCCAGGATATGCTGGCAGTCGGCATTGACGATGCCCGGCTTGGTCGCCGAGTTGGCATTGACGAAGAAGCTGTCTCTATAGGCGTCATCGCCCGGGCGTTCCAGGTCGCCGTCACGGAGCGGCGTCTTGATGGCTTCGAAAGCCGGTACAGCGCGGCCATTGCCCTTGAGCTTGCTTTCGCCTTCTTCGTAGGCAGCCTTGATGGCGGCGCGGATCTTTTCTACGGTCTTCGTATCCGACTTGGGGATGATCAGGCTGACGCTGTACTTCGGCGTACCGCCATTGATGGACTTCGGTTCCCAGACGTTGGCATAAGACCATCTGGTATTGACCCCGGTAATCACTTTGCACGGATTGACATAATTCTTGGACATAGCAAGTTCCTCCTTATTTTTCATCATTGAAATCATCTGTCGCGGTGTGCATGGCCGGACGCTTATCCGATTCCGGCACCAGGACCGGCTTGCCCTGCGGCTTTTCCACTAAATCTGACAGCAGTTCTTTGAACCGTTTCTTGCCGAGTTGTTTCGTCATCGCCGTGATGCCGAGCAGCTTCTTTTCATATGGGTCGAAGCCTGCTTCTTCCACTTTGGCGGCGACTGCTTCTTCGCTTACGTAGCGGCGGTTCGACCGGCCTTCGACCAGTTTCCATCCGTCCCACTGCTTGCCGGACAGGGCCTGCTGCAAAGCGTATTCCTTGACATCCCCGGCCCAGTTCACCAGTTCGTCGGCCTTAGAAAGGACAGCTTCGATTTCTTCATCCTGCAGCGTGGACGGGACGGCGAAATCATACCGGGCCAATTCCAGGTTGTATTCGGTCCGCTTGCGGCAGGTCGCCTTAATCTTGCAGAAACGGCAATGGTCGCCGGCCTTGTACTCCCCTTCGCCTTTGGCCGCCAGTTCCGCTGCAGGCTTCAGCACCGTTTCGGCCCACTGGAGCAGTTCTACCTTGCTCATGGTGCAGGTGCTGACGTTGTCCCGGCGGGGCTGGAAGATAGTCATGGACACCTGGCGGATATCATAGATGCCATCAAACAGGTTCAGCGCACCGAGGGCATAGCACATCATCTGCGGATTCTTCTCGGCATCTACCAGAACTCCCAAGCCATGCTTGTAATCGATGACTGTCAGAGTATCGTCAGCTACGATGAGGCAGTCGCCTGTTCCAAATCCGCCTGGCACCCACTTGGAAAAGTCCAGCCGCTGTTCGATCATGATCAGCGGATCCTTGCAGGATACTTTGGCCGCTGCCAGACATTCCATGACGAATTGCGCGTATTCATCGGTGCATTCCGCCATCTCCTCATCAAAGTACGTGAGGGATTTCGTCGGGTCTTCCAGCTTCTGGCCCAGGGCTGTCTTCACCTTGAATTCGCAAAGCGTATGGGCATCCGTTCCCTGTCGGGCGAATTCACTGGAGGTATCCGGCAGCTTGGCACATTCCTTCGCAGACGGCGGGCAGGCCAGCCAGCGATAACTGGAGGAAGCGGAAAGGACCGCGTGTTTAGTCGGCATGGCCCATCGCCTCCAGTTCTTCCATCAGGGCCGGATATTTGGCCGCATCCACACCAGAAAGCTTATCAGCACCGAACTTCTGGATGAGCTGTCGTACTTCGTCCGTGTGTCCCTGGCGTGCCTTATCGGCAGCCACTCTGCGGACATCTTCCAAAGTCAGTTTCTTTTGGTCTTCGGCGGCAGATGCTTCTTCCTTTTTCTCTATCAGGGCATCGGCCATACGGAGAAGTGCCTTCCCGCAGTCGGCCAATCCTGCCGCCAGTTTCTGCATTTCGTCGTTTGTCATGGTAAAGCTCCTTTCCCGATTGATTCATGGATTGTCAGTTCTTTTACCGAATCACCCGGCACAATAATCGTGATTTTTTCTTTCCGTCCCAACAGGAACCGTAGAAGGCGTTCTCTGATAGAGACACAGCTAATAACCGCAATGCTTTTGTCATCAGCCTGAGATGCAACACCAATACTCATTCTTTGCGTCATCCTGGTTCACACTCCTTCCCGAGGTTTGTTTTGTTTATTTCCTCTACTTTATAGCCTTGAGAAAGATACTTATCTGACGGCTTACAAAAAAAATCGGTACAGGATTTTTTATTAATCCTATACCGATTGATGCCGTCTTTTTCGCCACCAGGCTGTGCCGCCGGCAGAACGATTTCACCGTGTTGATGGAAATCTGGAGCTGTGCCGCTATCCTGCCATACCCCACCCCGGCGCAGGGCAATGATCTGCTGTTTCTGTTCGTTCGTCATGATGGACACCTCCTGAAATTTTGGTCTTCAGGAGTAATAGGCCAGAACAGCTATCGTTAAGTACTATGAAGGCAAAAAAATACGGATGCCCATGATGAGCATCCGCTGATTGCAAATAATATTCAGTTATTTTCCGCGGTATTCGCAAACCAAGTCCACGCATCTCTGCAAATCTTTCTTGATGTCACTCTCCCAGAAGCGCAGGACGAGCCAGCCCATATCGGTCAGTTCGTCATTGACTTCCTTATCTCGCTCGATATTCCGTTTTAGCTTTTTACAGTATCCCTCATTGGCTCATAAATTCCTTCTGTTTTTTGCATAATATTGATAATATTTAACGTTATCTATGGTATGTAGTAGTAATTGGGCATATGCTTAATCATTCTACTAATCTCCAAGGAGTTCGCATCGCACTAATATAACTAATAAACAAAAAAATCTTCAAAACACTATCCTGATGCACGCCACCACTCAAACATCGTTTGCTAATAAAACTCATTAATGCGGTCATATAAAATAATAAATTATGACCTATTTCATTTCGCATGAGAATTACATAGTTAAACACCGGTTCAATTATTGTTGAATTCTCAGCCATCGGTAATACTTATATTATAAGACCTAGATAACTTCGCTTTAATCAGTTGATTGATAGCATTTGAGGCACTCGACGAAAATCCAGGTCATGGAATATTACCCTAATATTCACATGTGAGCTGTGCTATAATTTAACTATAAATTTTGTCATATTTTGATTAATATGATTTACTAGCAGAAAAATAGATTACCAGGCTCCATATAATTTTAATGTTTATATTTATCGGGATTTCTATCTTTTGATAATTAGGAGAAATTAAGATGATTATGTTTATAAGTGATTTTTTATTTATGTTATATATTTTCACTTTTTTCATGACAGCAATTGTCCTTTATAAATGTATCAGGACAAAGAAAACGAAAATAAAAAATATAGCAATTATACTAATAGGAGTTGTATATTTAATATTCTATTCTTATGACTCCATACTAGTAGAAACAATTCAATGCAATCGTATAGCAGTATCAGATGCAGAAGGATTATCAGAAAAAGAAATTGTCAATAAAATATTAATTCACGAATTTGACCATTATAAATCCGAAAGATTGTTCAATAAAAATAAAATTTTTGATTATACAATTAATAGAATTGACGGACCAATAAAAATCAAGGACAATGATGGAATGGATAAGAATTATTATGATATATCATATTCAGTGAAAACCATAGATCCAGCATGGATTGCCGGTAATGGAAAAAATGAAGGCTTATGGGTAAATAACAAATCTGGATTTTTCGTTTTAATAAAAAATAATAATCAATATATTTTAAGGCATGTTGGGGGCTTATAATTATATACATGCACAAATTATTAGAAGACAGGATTAAAACAACAGAATCCCGATGAATAAAAAGGTTATAAACACATTCTGCGGTTTTAAATTCAAGATTTGCTTTCTTGATTTTCTATTAATTTATCATTATCTTATTTTTATTTCACTTTCGTATAATATGTCAAGGCCGGAATATTTTCGTCCGCACCTCCTTTAGGTCAATTATAGCCCGGCCTTAACATAATACAATAAATTACTGTTTTTTTCGTCCCAGAAATGCAATAATACTTCCATCTTTAGCAGCTTTATTTTAACAAAAAAGCTGGAGATTATACATTATATGCAATCTCCAGCTTTTATTTATGTTATTGATATGCTTCTGTCGGCAGCTCTACACTTTCCATATAATCCAGGCTTATATACGAACCTTTTTCATCTGATTCCCAAGTGCCATAAACAAAGCAACGCTGGCCTAGCGGACAATATGCACCATTCATCTTGACATTGACGGCATTGCCTTTCGTATCCCAAAAAAGCATGACTTGTCTATCAACCACAGTCTGAATTGCCCGACCTTTAAAAGCGACCTTCGTCCCTCTATCCAAGTTTGTAAACTCACTTATATCATTCATTTTATACTCTTCTAACTGAGCATTTGAAAGTTTCTTAACATTATTTTTATAGACTATTGGATCATCACTCACGGGATTCTCATGGTCAAATGCCTTATCTCTGATTTGTTCAAGTTCAAGCCCACCTTTTTGGGGATTTTTTGTTTTCTGTAGTGCTTCAAAATATTCCACAAAAGGATCTGGATCTTTGTAATCCATATGTCGCATTTTTAAAAATGGTCCTTTTTCATCCTGCATCATTTTACCAGTAACGCTAAACGATGTCCGGTTCAGCATCCTACCACTATACTTGCCTAAATCAACGCGAGTAATATTTCCGTTTTCATCCCGCATTTTATATATATTCCCAATTTCAAACTCACAGATCTCCCCGATAAATGTCGTTTCCTGGTCTTTTTCTTGCGCAGAAAGATTAGCAGCAAAGACGTTTCCTGTAATAGCAAGGCCCAGTAAGGCAACTGCCAACAATTTATTCGCACTCATAATTTCCCTCCTTTTGCTCATCCTTTAACATCCCTTGCCCGGAATCGTACGCACACGTTGAATATCCGGCGACCCATCTTTATGTTTAGTCAATGTATCGACACGAATACGGTCTAGTTCAGGTGCAAATTCTTTTAATGCTCTTTCCTTTAATTTTACACCGCGTAACATAGCTCTATAGAGAACTCCCGCCATTTCATATCTGGTCATTGCACGATGTCCGTCAAAATAACCATCCGGATATCCTTCGATAACGCCATTGCCTGCCAAAGTAGAAACATAATCATAAGCCCAATGGTTTTCTGGGACATCAGGGAAAAGTTGAATTTTGGACAAATCCAAGACATTGCCACTAACAGCATCTGCTACAAAAGAACGAAGATCATTCAATTCTTTTCGCAATTCAATTATTTCCTTTGCTGCTGCCACTCTGTTCACTGACACATGATTTTTTTGTCCAAATTTCCATGAAATGCTGGCCCCTATCATATCGTGCCCATCTCCAACTACTCCGCCAATAGAGAACATTGTATCTTCATTCGGACGATAAAAAGCACCTACTGCGACAGCGTTCTCGTTTCCATAATGCCCATAGCCAGTTGCAAAATCCCATTTTTCATCTGGATCAAAATCTAAGGGGTGTAACATAGCTAACGCAGCTGCTCCAGCACCTACTTTGTTAATTCTATTATCTAAACTATCCATTCGATTATTAATGTTTTGAATAGCCGTCGAATTCAGCCCAACCTGCTGCTTAACTGCGTATAATTCCGAACCGTTTACTGCATCCGTACTTCCCGGTCCTATACGTCCAGCAGCAACATTCGTGATAGTGCGTTCTTTTCCAACATCACCCACACTTACCGTGCCAACAGGAGAAGTACCGGAAATATTGCTATAGGTAGTACCTGTGCCAGGGATTTCTACAACAGATGTCCCGACTACTTCATTGGTTCGAGCGCCATTACCTAAGGCAACAGAATCCCTGATAGTTGCATGAGCATCATTACCAACAGCAATACCATTTTCTGCTGTCACCGTTGCCTGATTCCCTGCGGCAAAGCCACCTTTGCCCGATACCTGATTGCTGTTCCCTATTGCATAACTTCTTTCCGCCACTACAGTATTACCATCGCCAAAAGCTCCACCCAGATTTCCACCGATCTTATTGCTGTGGCCTACGGCAAATCCTGTCACATTCCCTGCATTGACCGCATCACGTTGAATCGTTGTAGCTCCGGGCTGACGTTCCTGTCCAATACTATTACCGCTGCCATATGCCAGCGAATCCATACCAGAAGCCACATTCTGCATACCAAAAGCAGAGCTGTTCTGTCCCATAGTAATATTTCCATATCCTACACTCGTACTATAATCGCCCGTTGCCTGGTTAGCTCCGATTGTTTGATAGTTTCGTTCGCGCTCTGTATTATCATTATCTGTTTCATCCACAGTATAAGTAGAATACCCAGCCCCCATTGCCGTGCTATAGCGGCCCGTTGCCCTATTAGAATCACCAACGGCTACTGCATGCCAGCCGGAAGCATACGTACTGGCACCTACAGCTGTCGTATATTCCTGCGTAGCCGTAGCCCGGTTTCCTATGGCTACCGCAGACTGACCAGCAACGGGATTAGAATCTGTTTCTGTTTTAAGTCCTGCAATGGCTTTATTGCCGATGGCTACTGAATTATAGGCATTGGCATGGCTATTATTGCCATAAGCCGTAGAATTACGCCGGTCTGCTACTGCCTGCCGGCCTACCGCCGTTGCGTCTTTGCCATTTGCCTGACTGTTATACCCAATGGCAATCGCTTGTTCGGCTACCAACCGCTGCGGGTCATCTGCTGCTTGTGAATTATAAGAAACCGTGGCATTTTCCCCAATCGCAATCGACCGAGTTGTATTGGCTCCGGCATTTACACCGGATGCGATGGACGCATACCCGTAGGCATGTGAACCTTGTCCCGTGGCAATACTGCCATTCCCCATCGCTTTGGCACCATCACCAACAGCAACAGCCGAAATGCCATCATTGTAATCGGCACTGTCGGTTGTATCTCCAGTCTGGCTGTCTGCCCCGATAGCAATGCCACGATATCCCTGTGACTGACTGTCATCTCCGATAGCCACACTGCTGGAAGATTTGGTAGTGGCATGATTGCCGATGGCAACGTTATTCGTTATATTCCCCGCTAGATTCAAAGCAACAGGAGTGCTATCGGGAATAACATTTAATTGTGCATCCAGTAGATATCCCTGAAGATTTCCCTGAGGATCATACCATGTTTTATAGTATTTATCCCCCTGTTTTACATATTGAAAATAGTCATACGTCGTCCCGGTTGGAGATTCCCTGATAACATTCATAGTTCCTATAATGTTTTTATCGTTCAGAGAACCTGCCTTCGAAAAATTCCCTATCGCTACATTTCCGTCGTTTTGTGCATTATCCTCTAGATATTCAGAACTATTCTGCCACTCTACGGTTCCATCTTGATGAACATGTACGGTACTGTAATGACTCGTTATTGTCCCTCCGTCCGCTTGATATCCAATGGGAGTTAAAGGTTGCGTATAGGCAAAGGCGTTCTGCATTCCGCCAATCCCCATTGCAACAGATCCTATACAAGCTATTCTAATTGCCACAATCAGTTTCTTTGACATATCTTTTTTCATCGCTAAGCCTCTTTTCTTAATAACATTTTGTCCAGTTTCTCTTTACTTACTCTTAATATTAGCATAAACGTCCCCCCCCCACAAGACATTTATGCTAATAAAAAAGTAATATTTTAGAGTTATTTATCAAAATATATTTAAAATATTGTATTTTAAGAATATAACATTTTATATAATAAAGTAAATAGCACTATAGCACTATATTCAAGAAGAATTTGTAATTATATTAGCAGGACCATTGGAAAGCTACACAGAACCATATTGCTAGAATATGTAGATTGCAAATATAAAACACTTCTTATTTACGTGGAATATATTGAATATTATTATCATTACTCTGCATGCTGTTACTAAGTATAAAATATAATGTGACAACGCAATCAATTTATCAACGCTATTATAAATTAATAAAAAAGCTAAAAGGAAAATACGATTAATTATATTAAGGCAGCATAAAATTATATACAGTCCCAATATAATCATCATGAGACGGTTTTGTTGATTGTATATAATCTATTATCTTCCAGAATCCACCATCATTTAATACACTAACTCTACCTATGCTAACATATTTAACCAATTCGTCTTGATCATCATACAAAATAAAATCAACATATATAATTTTGTCATCTATTAAATCTTTCGCTTGATTAATTACATATATTTTTTGATTCCATTTCTGATTGGGTTCATAAAAAGATTTAGTTTTAATAGATAAATTATTATAAATCTCCTCACTCATATATTTAGAAACCGATTCATAATTTTCATTTTTAGAAACTGCTTTATTTAAAATATCCTCGCAATGTACATATTCTACATAAGAGGGCTTATGTAGTTTTTCATATAATCTTATAGAACCTAAAATATTATTACTTTGATGAATCAACAACAGTAATATAAATATACTAATTATCAAAAAAATTTTTTTCATATTTCCTCCTACTAAAAACTTTATAAAAATCCTTCTCTTTATAGTTAGAACGTTAATGCATTAACAATTTAATTATATTTATGGAGGATTAAAAATGGCAACTCTAAATCGTTTAAAAGTATTAGAATACGTAGATAAATATTGGAATCGCAGAAACAACCAATTTTTCGACTACGGAGAATCAGACTGTACAAACTTCGTATCACAATGTTGGAATTATGCTGGTATTCCTCAAACCAATAATTGGAAGCCTTATGATGTCCTAACGGGTAGATTCGGCGGAACACCATCCTGGACTGTTGTTGATGATTTTGCTAATTATATGGTAAATAATGGTATTGCAAAAATTAAATGGAGTAGTACTGAAGCAAAAGTAGGCGATATTATTCAATTTTATAATGAAGCCAGAGGCGGCTGGTACCACTCTGGTATTGTATCTAAATTTGATACTACTTACGGATTATGTTATGGCAGCAGCAGGGTTTGTCAAGAATTTTGTGTTTTTAGTTTAGCCCATCATATTTTACGATGAGCTTGCCGATTCGATCGTCAATCAGTAGCTGGTTCCTAACGGCAGGCCAGTTAGCTACGTGACCGTTGCCCTTCCATTTTTTCCTTTGGAGCTCCTGAATCCGCAAATAGAAGACTTTCATGACAGCTTCGTCATTCTGGAAAGACCCTTTCTTGGTGACTTTCCTGAAGCTGGAATTGATGCTTTCGATAGCATTCGTAGTATACATGACCTTCCGGACGGCCGGCCCATAGTTAAAGAGATGCTCTACATGACTGAAATTCCTTTCCCAGACAGCGATAGTACCAGGGAACTGAGCCCATTTCTCTTTGAATGCAGCGAAAAGTCTGCGAGCTTCGGCCACGTTTACGGCCCGATAAATGGCTTTCAGCTCTCTCATGAATTCACGACTTTGGTTCCAGGGAACATACCGAAGGGAGTTGCGGATCAGGTGGACAATGCAACGTTGAACAACGGTACCTGGGAAAATGGCACGGGCCCCGTCTTCAAGCCCACTAACTCCGTCCATGGAGATGAAGCCTACATCTTGGACACCACGGCTCTTAATTTCATCAAAGATCTGCATCCAGGCATGCTTGCCCTCGGTTTCATTGATCCATAATCCCAGGATGTCTTTATTGCCATCAATATCGTAACCCAGGATGATATAGACAGCCTTCTGTTTGATGGCTCTTTCGGTCCGCATGGAGACATAGATGCAGTCTACGAACAGGAATGGATAGAACGGCAGCAGTGGCCGGTTCTTCCATTCATAGACCTCATCCAGGATACAGTCGGTAATATGGGAGATTTGCTCGTGGGAGATGGAAAAACCGTAGATATCTTCAATAGTGGACGCAATATCCCGTTGGCTCATGCCACGGCCGTACATGGCCAGGACCTTCCCTTCAATGGAAGTGACATCTCTCTGATGTTTTTTTGATAATCTGAGGTTCAAAGGTGCTTTCCCGATTTCTGGGAATCTGGATGGGTACATCTCCCATAGAGGTTTTCACTGTTTTCATAGAATAGCCATTACGGGAGTTACCGGATTTCTCAGGATTTGTTCCGTTCTTGGGATATCCAAGATGATTTTCCAGTTCTCCTTTAAGAGCGGCTTCAAAAATGGGAGCAAAAATTTTCTTCAGGGCAGTCTGAATCTCTTCTACAGACTGTGGTCTGTACGTATCGTAGATAGCCTGACCAATTTTTTCTTCAGGGGTTGGGGTACGCTTTGCCATGATGGTATTCCACTCCTTTGCCTTTGTTCCCTTTCAGTATAAGGTATAAATCTATCTTGAGCAAGACGCTTATGCGTTTACACAAAATATTTTACACTCTCGCTGTTACATTCATATACCATTCTTTTCCTTCAAAAACTATTATCGTATTTAATTGTAAGATATCTAATCACAAAAAGTACCAATACAGAAAATTTAATAAATGTACTATACCGGCTTTTCTCATACAATCTTTTGCTTTGTATCAGCCACAATAGCTTTGACTGCTTGCTGCAGCAATGTAATATACAGCCTGTTCCGAATCTTCACCCACCAACTAGTGGTAGTCTGGATTTCCGCTTCCAGTGGGTCTGTGAGGTTCTTCATCTGCGCTTCCACCAGCTTCTGGATGTCCTCCAGGTCGATGGACTTGATGGCCGCTTCGGCTTCGCTCCTGGCAAAAGATACAACAGTATCGGCGACGGCTTTCTTGATTTCTTCACGGTTCATAGTCATTTACCTCCCAAGATGAGTTGTTCATAATCAGTGACACCCCGGGCTACTGCTCTGGCCAGGGCATCCTGGGCATAGGCCAGGATTTCTTCATCGCCGGGATTAGTGATGAAGGCGAGTTCGACCAGGACAGCGGGCATTGCCGTATTGGTCAGAACGTAGAGTCCGTTGACGCCAGGCGTGGCAATTTTCACGCCCCGGTCAGTGGTATCGAGGGCATCAATAATTTGGCATTGGATACAGTTGGCCAGCATGTTGCCACAGTAACTGCCAGCACAGGCCCAGGTTTCTGTGCCGTTAGCTTCTTCTGCCATTGCAGCATTGCAGTGGAGGGACACGAAAATGTCGGCATTACTGTCATTGGCTGCTTCACAAATTTCCGTCAAGCTGTCGGACTGGAGCAGTTCCACTCCGACTCCTGCGGCATTCAGATAGCTTTCAACAGTTTTGCTTACGGCCAAGGCCACATCACATTCACGCAGTCCCGTTTCACTGTTTACGGCACCCGGGTCGGGATGGCCGCCCGGCGCATGGCCGGGGTTCAGGAATACTTTCATTGCTTTTCTTCTCCTTTCTGATGAACGGCAGACTTCACGGTCCCGCCGATGTAACCGAGCAAGCCAGAAGCGATGGACATGGCCAGCTCGTTTAGGGTATAAAAAATCGCCAAGATCAGTGCCATGACCAGCCCGATGATGACGATGCAATCAGGGATATTCACTTTTTCAAACATACTTACGCTACCACCTTAATCTGTAGTGTCACTTTTGCATTCGATTCCGAACGCTCTTTTAAATAAGTGTATAAAGTATCAGAAATTTTCCCAGACATTGTTGCCCCTAAATCTGTGTCTATATTATATGTCAAGTCTATGATTTCCTTGATCCCCGTTCCCGTTGTGACTTCAGCCTTACAGGCAGCATAGCGCTGTTCTTCTTTTACCAGTAATATCATTCCTTTATTATCCGCATCCTCGACAACAACAATCCCTGCTATCTTAGGACTGTCCGGACTCTGCGCTAAGGTCATCAGCAGACTTCCTAAAAGGAACTGTGAGCCTTGTCCTTGCAGTGTAAGGTTTACAGTCGTAAAGGGACTGGTGGGAATCAAAACTGCATCCGTGGCACTGACAATCATGCCATCACTAATCGGCATAGACGCAGAAGCATATTGATGATTCGAACTGACAGTGCCCTGTTCTTTACCATTAACTGTGATTTTCCCGACGTAATAATCATTGTCTGCTTTTAGGGTAATATCGAGCATATTTTGATATTCTGTAGCATACACGGCATTTCTATCCGTATCATGTTGCATCGATAACTCTGGATGATTGCAGGTAATCGTAATTTTTTGATGGTCTTTTTGCACCAGGGTTATTTTCTTCCGGGTATCCCCACCAGCAGATACGTTCGCTGTTCCTTCCACCAGTTCTCCATCGGCCGTATAGAACTTTTTCCCCCGAGCAACATCTCCAATTTCAGCTGTCGTATCGGACACTTCACAAAACCTTGCTTTGCCTCCCGCTGTAAGGGGTAATAATATGGATGGAACTTCCGTGTAATTAGCTCCCGCAATCTTAACATCAACCTTCATGGCTCAGTCCTCCTATTCAATGGTCAGCACTTTGGTCAGACTATCCTGGGATACTGCTACAGAGGTCAGGGAACCTGTCACTTTCGCTCCGTTAATATAGGCGGTTTTGCCCGACACAATAGTACTCGCAGCTGCGGTAGCATCTGCCGTATCCACCACACTGGCCTTGCCGGCTACTCCCAGAATCGTCACACCTGCCTTGATGTTCTCCGCAACCAGCTTGGCTTGTTCCTCGCTCGTGATGGTAACTGAGCCTTTGCCATTATGGTAGCCTGCTGGGATGGTATACGAACCGTCTACCTTGCCAACACTGCCACTGACAGCCCCATTATCTGGCATAGAGCCTGTCACTGAACCGGTTCCCAAGAATGCAGTTTTCCCATTCAGGACATCCGCAGATACTGCAGTCGCCCCCGTTGTATCATAAAAAGTGGCGGCTCCCTCTCCTTCTGCTAGTGGAATCGAAACTTGAGGGACTTCTGCATACACTACGGAATTGATTTTTACATTTTTCGCCATGATGTTATTCTCCTTTACTCAACCTTTAACTCATATCCATTGAAGCTAATTCTGCCATAGTTCGACGGAATGGCAGCTACCGTAACCCGCTGCAAGGCATCGTAGCCTGCATCTGGTCGTATGATTTGTTTCTCTTTATTAGGAATGACCACTTTCTTTTGATAATTTCTGGAAGGTACCACCGGCATGGATAGAATCCCTTGCAGAGTATTTATTCCCTTTATAGTGCCTTTATACTTATCCATGGGTTGTTACCTCTCCCGTTATAATAAACGGACTGGGTGGAATGATTGTGTCTGTATACCCAGAGTCCAGCACCAGTTCTACATCATACCAATAGGTTCCAAATGGAAGCTGTGCTGTATCTTCTGGTATCAGGATCAGAACACAGTCATTTTCTCGGCGCAGAATACCTCTATCCAGATGTTTTTCTATCACTGTCTTTTCATCTGAAAGCTCCCGCTTAACGGTAAAGGTAAGCTGATCATCCGGACCTGGGATAAAGATGGCACCTGTCACCCGGTCCCGAATAATCAGCGTGATTTCAGCAGAATCCCCTCTTGTCAAAAAGAGCCGGTTTCGAATGACCGAAAAACCCATTCTATCACCTCCTACTCATGCTGCCGTTGCTCAATCACATCCAAACGATGCTGCACGTGCCCCGTAGCTTCTTCCACCCGGGACAGCCGCTCTGCCATCTGCTGCCGTTTGGCTTCCGTTTCCGACAGCTGGCGGCGCAGTTCTGCGATACAGTCCCGGAGGCTCCGTACCGATTCATTCAGCGGCTTGATGACGCTGAAATTGAAGATGACGCCGCAGAGCATCAGGACCGATACCAGAGACGCGGCCATCTGTAACCATTCAGCCATATTCCTCACCTCCTAGCCTGTCCGCTGGAACATGTACACGACGATGGACGGCTGCATATTGTTGTGCGGCTGGCCTCCACCCGTCCGGGAAAGGCTGTGGGAATGATTCCCATCCCAGGACGTATGCCCGTCCACCTGATTGCCATGCCAGCAGCCGTCACCATAACCCACGGCCACAGGTGCATCATTGCCTTCACAGGCATCCCACTGGAAGTTGCGCGGCAGCGCCCCGCAGGACCAGTGACGATGATTACCGCTGTCTCCAACCGTATGGCCATGAGCCGGAGTTTCTGGAATCGTAAGGTTGTGCTTTTCTTCGCCCAGCTTGTCCCCGGCCTTGTACATGGTTCCGCTGTCTGCTGCCCCGGCCCCAATCAGGCACCTCCCCACGGCAAAGGCCACCCAGGTCGTACCCGGCCAGTACGTTGCCGGATTCTTCCCGTCTGCGGATATGTAGATGGCATTGACAGGGAACGGACAAGCCTGGATTTTGGCCACGGCTTCCTCGTCCATATCGGCGTAGGTGACCTTGCCCCAGCTGCCGTTGCTGTGCAGGACGGTATTCAGTTTTCCTGCTGAAGGTGACGGGACCATGCCGCTCTGGCCTGCTGTCTTTTCGCCACAGCCGCTGAAATCTGGCAGTGTGATATTCTTCGTGCCGTCAAAGAGGGTTCGGTGAATCTTGCGTCCTGTCTGCAGCTTCGACGCACTGGCCGCATTGCCGCTGATGCCAGTAGCGTGGGCATTGGCATCGGTCAGATGAGCATTGATGTCAGCTGCCGTAGCGGAAATCCGCTCATAGAGCCGGGCATCATTGCTGACCAGCTGGGACACGGTCTTGTTCTGCTGATTGAAGACGACCGGGTCTTCCGAAAGATACTGTGGGAAAAGCACATCATAATCCAGCGTATTCTCCACAGCTTCTGTGGGCCGGACTTCCTGCCCGGCACGGTCCGGAAAATCAGCCGACCATTTCTCTTTGCTGTAATCATCCATTTGTCATCACTCCTTTCTTGGATACGATGGTCGCCGTCGAGAAGGTAGCTTCCCCGTTCCAGTGAATCCTGCCATTCCAGGAATAACCCAGGTAGATGGCGTATCCCAGATGGGCCGGCTTGTAGATGTTGAGCTGCGTGATGAGCTTCTGCAAGGTCGTGGTATCTTTGCCGTTCATGATGCAGTACACCTTGAAGTAGTATTCCTCATTGACTTCCTCGATATGGCCGACACTGTAGAGATTGATGATGGAGTTCATGAAATCTTTTGTAGACACATCCACGTGCTGCAGCTTGAAGAGAATCCGCTGCCTGCGGAATTCGTCACTATCTCCGTCACTGGGCTTGATGCCCAGGAACGATTCATAAAGCGGCAGCGCCCAGGTGGCGGTGTTCACGAAGAAGTTGTCCGCCAGGTCCTGCAGAGCCAGGCGCAGACGGTCATGCTCCTCATTGCAGGTTTCTGCCGCGCAGTGGAACATCGGGGCTTTGGATAAGAAATTCGGCAAATACTTCAGGATATCCATCCGGCTCTGCCGCATCCAGTCATTGGCTGACAAGGTTCAGCACCACCTTCCCTGCCACGGGGATCTGCTCGTTCGTCAGTTCCACGTTGGCCGCTTTTCCATTAAGCTTCAAATCCTTATAATCCGTAATGCCGCTGATGGAAAGGAGGAGTTTCCCCATCTGGGCCAGGCTGACATAAGAAAGCGTGAAGCCCGTCTGCTTGAGATAGGCTGTCATGGCTGCCTTTACGGCATCGGGGCTGGCTGTGCCATAGACATCTGCCGTCAAATCAACAGATAATGGCGCCGGCGAAACGACGGTCACGGTCGCACCGATAGGCCGCTGGCTTTCGATGTAGTCATAGACCTCCTGGATCAGTTCAGCCGATGCCGATTCATTCTCTGCCGTGACGATGATGACCTTCACCGTGCCATTGCCCTGCCAGAGCGGGATGACTTTGCAGTTCCCGACGCCATCGACAGACATGGCCCAGTCACGATAATGATTGGCATTGCCCGAGGTGATAGGCTGGCGCACCCGGAACAGGAGCCGGGCAAGGAGTGCGTCATCCGTTTCTTCATCCGCCCCATCGGTGCATTTCTTATGGTTAACGACTGCCGAGATATTCGGGATGGAATAGGGGATTTCTGTAATCGTTCCTTCGGCCACATTGCCACTCGCCCCGGCATCGGCAGCTTCCACGGGAATCGTAACCTCAGCGGCATCGGCAGGAATGGTGGCCGACTCCAGGGTATAAAATCGCTGGCCGTCTTTTGTCTGGAAGAGACTGCTGCGAATGATGTAGGCTCCTGCCATCCCCGTCACCGTAACTTCTCCTTTGGCCTTGACGGCTTTCTTGCGATCGACGCCAAATTCCGCTGCCCGCAGCGTCAGGTAGTCGCCCCAGGACGTTTCGGCAAAGGCCGCGTCGCGCAACATGGCCATCTCGGCATAGCTGCTCTCAAATTCCACAGCATTGGCGTCGATCAGGTCGCGGGCAAAGGTGCCTTCCATGGTACTTTGCTCTTTTTCCGTAATGGTGTGCAGGGTCTGGGCCATGCGGCTCTCAATCACATCTTTGGTCTGTGCATCAAATAAATTGCTCATGCCTCGCTCCTTCCTGCCGTCACGGTCAATGATTCGTCACTGTAAATGGAAGTGACGTCAACCGTAATGGCCAAATCATCCCGTTCCCGCTTCTTCACCTCGATATGGTTAATGCGGGCAATGTACGGATTCACCATCAATCCCTCACGGATATTCTGGCAAATCCTGTCTGCCGTATACTGGCTGTTTGGCGCTCTCCCCTGATACGGCTCGATGGTAATGCCATAGCTGTCATCATAGGCCAAGTAGCGATACCGCTCGGTGAGGATTGCCTTATAAATCCAGACCTTGAGGGCTTCATTTTCTGTCACCATCAGGTTCTGGCCTTTTTCATCGTAGCGGAAGCACTGCTTATCAAAGTCATAGCCGTATTCTACGAAAAGAGGCAGCGACTCATTCCGGTTCGCGGCCTGGATGCTGTTCATTGCTACAAAAGGATCAGCCATGGCCATCAATCCTCACAATCTCATCCAAAATAATGTACTGCTGAATCCGGTCGTTGATGAGCATGGGCATGATGGCCACGTACATGCCGGGCTTTAGTGTATCCGTATAGATGACGGAATCGGTGTAGTCATTATCGATATCATGATTATGGGACTGGTAAGCCGCATCACCGCTGCCGCCGGCACGATTCTGTGTCGCCGATACCAGATGCCCTTTAGCTGTGCGGCCATAACCTGCCAGGAGATAATGGGAAATCCACAGCTCCTCTTTGGTCAAAATGATGCCATTGTAGCGGACCTTGATATCTGGCGGCGAAGCCAGGATCTGCCCGATTTGAATGTCCGGGCTGTTGTTGCTACGGCTGACCTGCTCCATCAGATTCAGCAGGCTGATATACGGATTTTTCTGCACACGCTCACCCCCTTGAGGTCTTGATAATCGTTGCCGGATAATAGTCGCTTCCCATATCGATGCTGCCTTCGTAGTGATGAAAACAGCCATAGACATTGGAGCTGTTGCCCCAGCAGCCGCCGCTCCCGTCATAGACGACGACATGCCAGTTCGGATCCGGCTTGCTGTAGCGGTTGTACATGATGATGTCGCCCTTTTCGAGCTGCGACGGGTCATAAGGGATAGCCAGACCCTGCGCTTCGGCATCGGCCCGGAGCTGGTCGCAGCCTTTCACGCCATTGTTATATTCCTGCGCTGCAAAAGGGGAATAGCCCGCCGCGGCGATGGTCGCCCGGTCGACACAGCCTTCTGAGCCATAGGGAGAAACGGTACCCTCGAAATTGGCCATGCACGCATCGACCACACTGCTGCCAGCCACAGCGCCACCTGTAGAAACAGAAGATGTCGATTCCGTTTCCGCTGGCGGCACATAATCCGGGTTGGCATTGTACGATGTACTGTCCAGTTCCTGTTTCTGCTCATCCAGCAGTTTGTTGAATACCAGATGCAGCTCCATCAGGTGCTTGTTGCCTTCGATTTTATGGCTGTCTGACTTGATGAAGAACTGGCCCTTGAGCTGTTCTTCCTGGACTGAGACAGAAAACCCGGCGATACACTGGATATGACCGATGGCCCGAATGGACATGTCATGGGCGACGGTCTTCAGCATGGCCCTTGCCTGCGAGGCATCGTCCTGCTTGGGGTCGGCCTTGCAAATGGCCTGGATGAGACCGAATCGGTCGATATCCGTCTGATTGGGCAGTTCGCCTTTCGTCTGCCCGGCACTGTCGACGACGATGACCTTAGAAACCATGTCTTCGACCGACTCCGACACGGAAGCGCCGGTCAGGTTTGTCACATCGCTGATCAGGAAATCTTCCACCACCTGGTCGTTCATGCAGACCACGTTGAGCTTCCCTTCGGTCATGTAGATATGGTATCCCTTGCCATCTTGTGCGGATTGATAGGATAATGCCTGCTTGATAGCCTCCGTAGCCGAGATATCATCGGCAATGAAATTGCAGGTGACGGACAGGTCGGGAATAGTCCCGGCCGGAATAGAAAAGTCATTGATGGTCTGGCGGATGGCGTCGGCCACTGTGACGTTCGTGTACTTCTTGGTTATGCGGGACTTGGCCAGATAGACGATATTGTCAAAGGCTGTAAAATGCATCACGGAAGAGCCGCTCTCCCGGCTGCGGCCAAAAATACGTCCCTGGAACAGGTGGACAGTCTGCTGCGTTTTATCGTCAATGTGGATAAACAGCACCTCGTCCCCCAGTTCCAGTTCCGGATTCTGCCAAGATTTATCCCGCGTCGTATAGGCCAGGTCGAATTCCAGCCTGCGTCCGGCCTGCTCGACGTCCCCGGACCAGGTTGCACAAATCAGCCAGCCCGTAAGGTCTGCGTTCTCGGGCTTTTTCTGGCCTTCCGTCTGAGCATCCTTGGTATTGGTTTTCTTATTGATTCTTTGCAACTGGAACATTTTCATCATTCCTTTTGAGGTTCATCGTCGTCAGGCGGATGATATCCCCGGGCGAAAGACCGCCGTTACGGACGATGCTGCGATAGATCTGGAACTTCGAGAACTGCTCATTGTTGAGCGTCACCGATTTCCCCACGGCCCGGCCCACGACGTTGCCGATACTGTCACCGGGATAATAGGTGATGTTCTTCTTCATCTTCGACCAGAACGACTCCGGCCGCTTCTTCAGCCCTGTCGCAGCATCGGTCTTTCCCGTCTCCGGTGCTGTGACGTAGCGGTACTCTGTCAGGCCCAGCTCGTAATAGACATCGCCGCTGCCGTCCTTTTCACCAAACTTGAAGGACGAAATCAGGCAGGGCATGGAAAGCGGCGTGTCTGATACCGTCAGCTGACAGACGCTGTCACCGGTACGCATCGTTTCCAGTTGGGCAATGTATGTATAGGGCGCGAGATTCATCATAGCAAAAGGATAATCCTGAGCCGGGAAAAAGCCGGAAAGGGTCAGCGTCTTGAGTCCCGTCTTTCCCATCATAAGGTAGTCGCCGAAGTTATTGATGTTCACCGTACCATGATTCGTATTGACGGATACCATCAGCTCCGAAGGCAGGACGGGAAAGACCACCGTTGCCGTATCCGAGGAAAGGGATATGGTAATAGAAGACGCAGCCTGACCGATGGCATTCAACAGGGATGCTAAGAAAGGACTCATCAGATAGTCGCTCCTTTCATGCGGTTCATGCCGTACAGCCGGATTTTTTCGACGAGCCTTTCAGCGACGGCGTCGATGTCCTGCTCGCTGCGGACGTTCATGGTATCGATGCGGATGGTGATACCGCCGCTGCCTGCGTTCATGGCCTGGCGGATGCTTTCATCATGAGGTACGACCGTACTGCCGTTGGGCAGATGGACCAGCTCGCCCCGGCGGTCTTCATTGATGACGGCAAAGCCGCCACGAAAGTTCTCGACGCCGCTTTCAAAGTGGCTGATGCTTGGGATATCAAATCCCACATGGGTCGGCGCCCCGCCCGTCAGAGACGGAATGTCGATGGACAGGCCGTTGACGCTGGCAATAAGTCCGTTCACCTGGTCGATGACCCAGTTCACACCGCTGCGAAAGGTGTCCTTGATGCTCTCCCAGATACTGGAGGCCGTCTCGCTGATACCGTTCATGGCCCCGTCCCAGGCCGAGGTAATCCATTGCATCCCGGCATCGACGGCGTCCGATACAGCCTGTATAGCCTGTTCGATATACTGCGAAACCGTATCCCAATTTCTCCACAGAAGGTACAAGGCAGCAATAATCGCAGCAATAATGATAATGATGGGATTGGCCATGGCTGCGGCGCCTACGGCACGGATGATGGTGATCATCATGCGTCCGGCAGTCAGAAAGGTACTGCCCATGCCCCTGGCCACGATGGCAATGCCTCGGCAGACCGGAATGAGTCCTTTGAACTGAGTCGAGAGATACTTCGAGACACTGCCGGCTTTGCTGATGCCCGTAGCAATAGAGTTGAAAGTACCAAAAGCCCTGCCGCCGACCGCCAGCACCCGCCCCAGGGTGGAACCGAAGAGCTGGAAGGTCACGATGCCAAAAGCCACCTGGCCGATCAGCGTTTTCTGTTCCGGTGTAAGCGCACGAAACCAGGCGGCCAATTCTTTAACGCGCATCGACATGACCTTGAAGTACGGCGTAAACGACACCGCTAAATCCATGCTGGCATTCTTCAGCTGGTTCATGGCAATCTGCATCTGCTCCGACGGGGTCAGCATCTTCTCATAAGCTTCCCGGGTCATACCGGCAGACTGGGCCATCTGGTCCATGACCTTATCGAAGTCCCCGGCTCCCTTGCCCGTCAGGACCAGGATGCTGTTCAGGCCCTCGACAGAGCCAAAGAGCTGGGCCATCTGTTCGGCATCGCCGCCTGTCGCCCGCTTCACTTCGTCCAGGAACTTCACCCAGCCCACGCTCTGCAGATGAGCCGCATTGAACTCAAGGCCAAGGGACTGAGCCAGTTTCGCCGCTTCGGCAGACGGCTTCAGGATGTTGCTGTAAGCCGCCTTGAGTCCGGTAATGGCCTCGCTGGTCTGGATACCGTTCTTGGTCAGGACGGCGATGGAACCGAACAGTTCCTGGGTACTGACATTGAGCTGTGCCGCAATGGGGATGACATTGCCCATGGACTGGGCCATCTCGCCAAAGGATGTCTTGCCGAAGTTCTGTGCCAGGAGCATCTGGTCCGTCACCGCCGTGGCTTCTTCTGCCGATTTTCCATAGGCATTGAGGACCGTGGTCACACCGTTAACGGCAGTCGTCGTGTCGGTGAAGCCGGCTTTCGCAGCAATTGTCATGTCTTTGACAAAGCCCACGGCATGGGCCGCATCGACACCAGCGGAAATGGCCTGGTAGACCGATTCCGAAAGATCAGCGACACCTGCGCCCGTTTCATCGCTGACAGCACGAATCTCATCACTGACCTTCTGCATGGAAACGACCGTCGTGTCGACCAAAGTCGAAATCTTGGCGATACCGTTGGCAAAGTCGCTGTGCAGCTTGAAGCCTGCCGTTGCGGCTGCCAAGATGGGGGCTGACAGCAAGGCCATCTTGTCTGATAAGCCGGAAATCTTGCTTCCCGTCTGCTCGATGCTCTTCGCCGTCCGTTTCTGCATGCGCTCATGCTCCGTCAGCTTGTCCGACAGTCCGCTGACCGATTGTTTCGCCGCCGCCATCTGGGTCTTCATGGTCCCCAGGCTGGCATTGACGCTACGCACGGTCGGCGTGAACAAATCCCGCAGCCGGATGGCGGCATCGATGACATTATTGGCCATGCTGTTTCACCTCTCAATGTTGTTACAGATATTAAAAATATAGTAAGATAAAAGAAGTCTATCGTTACGGAGGAATTCCAATGCGCTATTTCAATGAAACAGAAAAAAGATTAGCTGAACGATATCACCATATGGAGCTTGGTACTTGCAAAATCTGTGAAGAATGTCACAAGAAAGAACATTTATCCTTACCGATTGGCTGCTGGTGCGTAGGTTCCGATTTTAATAAAACTTCCAAGAGAATTCTATTTGTCGGTAAAAATGCCAGAAACAATCCCGGCACGATTGAAGACGGCTTCCGCAATCCCTTTCAATATACCCGTGAATCTCTGTGGAACAAAAGCTGGCCATATTGGAGCTATACTCGTGCTATCACTCAGAGAATATTCGGTGACGATTCTATAGAACACATCGCATTTACCAATATTGTCAAATGCAACAATTCTGGAGGAAAGGATACTACCTCAGATTTTGTAAAATCCAACTGTATCCTAAACCTAAAAGTCCTTCAGCAGGAATTAAAGGTAATACATCCTACTCATATCATTTTTTATACATCTTGGTATTATGACGATTACATCCCTAACGTTTTTGACCGTTATAATATTCATTACAACGGTTCTAAAGACATTGGGAAAAGAAAAATGCCCTGGCAGGAAGCCATTTCCACTCTGGGCAATCAAACCTTTCATGTACTACGTGTCGGCCACCCACAATGCAAGAAAAAAAGCGACTTCGTCTATGAAATATCTAAGTGGCTTGAGCCTGCCTTATGACTTTATGGCAGATAGCCGTATTTTCAGCAGTTA
Source organism: Megasphaera sp. UBA4382 (assembly GCF_002391155.1). Taxonomy (NCBI): domain Bacteria; kingdom Bacillati; phylum Bacillota; class Negativicutes; order Veillonellales; family Veillonellaceae; genus Megasphaera; species Megasphaera sp. UBA4382. The sequence goes on from NZ_DGRS01000056.1 coordinate 28,356, forward strand.
ATCCGATAATGCTGAAGATACTTTTTTATCGCGTTCTTCCATCTCATAGCGGATAAAAGCATACAGCACCTGCCGTTCGCCGTATCCCAGTTTCATGACCGCTGACGGCAGCAGGTGATGCTCCCGGAACAGGAGATACATCGCCTGCACCTCGCCATCGGTCCGAATCAGTTTTTTACGGCTTTGTCCGCCTTTTCCTGGGTCGTATAGCCGTTAAGTTCTGTAATCTGTGCCGTAAGGTCGGCAATCTCGCCTGCCAGGAAGAGCTTGCGGATGATGTCACCAGGAAGTACGGCCCCGAATTTTTTCAGCAGATCCTTGTTCTTGAGGTCCGGATCGGCAATCCCCGCCAGGAGCGTCTGGGTCTGCATCTGATAAATGTCGATATTGTCGGCGCTGCCGTTGGTGAAGTCCACGGCCATCTTCTGGATATCGGCGTAGCGTTCCGGGTCGATGGCCCGGAGCGTGATGATAAAATCGAATCCGAACAGCTTCGAGAGCCGTTCCATCTTCACCTTCTTTTCAGGCCGTTCGGCCAGCTTGTTCACTACATCTGCTTTCAGCAGTCGGTCTACCATATTCATGTGCTTGTTCTCCTTATGCTAAATCCAAGAGGTCCCAGTCCGAGAAGGTGAAGCTGTAGCTTTCTTCGCCCATCTTGTCCACTTCCCAGTCGGCCAGGATCAGGCTGTCAAAGGTCGCATCCTTGATGACGATGCGTTCGCTGCCAATAGCGTCCTTATCGTCAAGGACAGATACGATGGTCACGACGGTCTGCTTGCCCGCCTTGATGTTGTCGTTCATCTTCTTGATCATGTAGCTCGAGACTTTATGGAGCTTCAGCTGCCCTTTGCAGTCATAGCCCGTGACCTTGTAGCCCTTGCCGACATGGCGGAGCATCTTCACTTCTTCCTTGGTCAGGGTGACCTCGGCCTTGAAAGCTGTGGCTTCGGCCATGAGGTCGCCGTCGATATAGAGGTCGGCATATTTGCCGTTCATCACCCGTTTGGCTTCCATGCTGTTCACTGTACTTCACCTCCTCAGATATTGACGGCAATCGTGACATCTTCCATGGCATCCAGGAGGGAAGCATCTACGGCGATAAAGACATTGCTGCCGATATTGGCCAGCTTGATGTCCATTTCCGACATGTCTGCCAGTTCCTCTTTCGTATACTTGCCATTGGATTCCAGCCAAATCTTCGTGGATTCCACATCAATATAAGCCGTATTCTGCCCCTGCTCCAGCAGGCCCTCCTGAGCCAGCTGGTCAAGATACCCCTGGATAGCCGTCACCAGGAGGCATCGGTTGGCATAGCTATTGGCATACTTGCCAAGGTAATGGTCCTGGGCTGTGGTGCGGATATCGTCATACATCATGTCCATTAAATCGACGAGCTTGATTTTCTGGAACGATACGCCTTTCCCTTGGACTGTCGTGACCAGGGAGTTGATGCCGCGGCCCAGCTTGACCTTTTCCCCGTCAAAGAAGAAGAACAGCTTACCGGCATCCGTCATGGTATCCATTTCTTCCTTCGTCCAGACGTCGCAGCCAATGACTTCCGGCAGCGGCGCATACGTACAGGCAATGGTCATCGGCGTTCCTGCGATGATACCCGCGATGCGCCCGCAGTACTGGGCCGTCGTGTAGGTCTTCGTTTTCGTGCGGATGACTTGATTGACGAAGTTAATGACTCCTTCCGTATCCGCTGTGCAGTCCGGCAGGACGGCCTTGATGCGCTTATTCTTATTCGTCCGCATCCCCTTGATCCAGGTCGCGATGGTGTCGATGTGGTTTTCTTCGATGTCCGGGATGACCAGGTAATCGAAGCGCTTGTTCTCGATGGCCTTGAGGACATCGGTATAATCTTCTGCATCCTTGCTGATGATTTCGGCGATGACCTTCTTCGGACTGTTCACGTAGCCGCGAAGGGTCAGTTCCAGCTGCTCACGGTTGCTGTCTGAGAGTTCTTTGGGAATGTCATCTGCCGTATACAGGTTCACTTCCGTCTGGGACGGCAGTGTCTCTTCTTTCAGAATCAGAAGGACAATACCGCGTTCGCTGCGTTCGACGGCACTGATGCCTTTTTCTTTGAACGCGATATTGATGGATGGCATTTTCATGGGTTACGTCTCCTTTCCCTGGTACCGCTGATGCAATACCTTCATGATTTCTGCCGTTTCTTCTTTTTCCCGGACGTCATAGTACTGGAAGGTCAGCGTCAGACGCCCGCCGTCATTGTCCGTCCCCATCAGCTCCTCACTCATAGACACGACAGGGAGATAACGGTTGCCGACTTTCAGTCCGTCCCGGAATAAATTTTCCGCAGCAAAAAGCACGGCGTAGATGGCCGTGCTTTTTTCCTGCTTCTTCGGCAGATACGTAATGTAGAGGTCCGTATCCCGGTAGACCTCGTTTTCTTTCTGCGGCGTCGCTACCGTCATTGTCTTCAGGAAGAAGGCCGGCGGCGCAAAGCCTTCCTTGACTTCCTGCAGGTAGACGGGATACGGGAACCGCTCTTTGAATTTCTGCTGCACCGCCTGCAGAATATCGAGATCATGGATCATGTGCCGCCTGCTTTCTTGAGGAGCTTCTTCGTGAGTCTCTCCAGCCCCGACTGCAAGTCGCTGGCTTCGAACTGCTTGACGGATTTCTCCGTATAGTGCTGGCCTTCATAATAGCCAACGGTCCTGCCGCCCGGCGTTTTCTTGACATGGCCGTTATTCAAGAGGTGATGGACCGGATGCCTGTTGACCAGTTCATAGGTCAGCTCCGAGCCGTTATACCCTTCCACCTTATGCTTCCAGCCTTTCTTCAGCTTGCCCGTGCTGCCTTCCGGCGTGTTTTTTACGCACTCCTTCTTGAGCTTGTTGCCAAGCGTCACCAGGCCCTTCTCGGCAGTGCCGGGAAACTCTTCAATAGCAGAAAACAGTTTTTCTGAAAGGTCATCCAATCCTTTGACCTCAAAGTCACTTCCGCTCATTGCCCGTCCCCCTCACTTCTTCCGTGCAGTACAGTTCCAGTGCTTCATGGCGCATGTACGGGTCGACGATGGTGTCGATGTCGTAGAAGTGATCCTGATACTTCACCTTCATATCGTGGGTGACGCCCGGACGCCAGCGGATAGTGATTTTGCTGTACTCCGTGTCCGTTTTGCGTTCCATCTCATAGAACACTTTGCCCCGGGCAGGCTCGATGGATGCCCAGCAGCGGTACACTACGACGTCGGCCTGAGTATCGAAACCATATTCATCCGTCACGGCCTGCTTTCCCAGAATCTCAATCCGTTTGTTCAAAAGCCCCGTCTTCATGGGCATCCCCCCTTTTCAAAACCAGCTCCGCCGGACCCCGAAAAGAAGCCAGCGCAGCCGCTTCAGAAGGCCAGCGTAGTCCGCTTCCTCCCGGTGTTCATACAAAAAAGCGGCGGCATAGAGGATGGCTTCATGGAACACGACGGGATTCTCTTCGGCATCCGCTTCCTCGCAGCGGGCCAGGTCCAGGCACAGAGCCTGGGCCGTTTCCAGGGAAGACTGGATGACGTCATCATTACTCGTGTCATCTTCATCAACCCGCAGATATTCCCTGGCTTCTTCCAGCGTCACAATCATGGCTTATCCCTTCGCTTTCATCTCCAGGGCCTTGACCGCTTCCTTGAGCATCAGCATGCCATCGACGCGCTGGCTGGCAAGGAAGCCGATCTGGCCGTTGGCAGCATACAATTCGTTGAGCCGCTTGAAGGAGCGGTATTCCCTATCGGCAATCCAGTAGTAGCTGAAGTCCCCGAAGAGCATGGGACGGCTGCCCGCCGCCAGTTCCGGTGCAAAGGAAGTGCAGTAGCAGGGACGGTTCAGGATAGTATCCGGCATACCGGCCGTGACAGACGGCTGCCAGATGTAGTTGCCGTTGTTGTCTTTGATTTTGCGCAAGGCCTTGATGGTCGCATCGTTCAGGAGCCATACGGCCTTGCGGCGGTACGGGATGCGCAGGGAGTGATACAGGTCGATGACATCATCAAAGGTGATGGATGTGCCATTGGCTGTCACGCCCAGCTCCGCGGACGGGAACACGCCAGTCGGCTTGTTCTTCCCGTCACCGGTGAGGAAGGCTTCTTCTTCCTTCGTGCCAATACGACGGGCAAATTCACCGGCGATATAGCTTTCCAGGTCGAAAGCGCTGTCGTTCAGGAGTTCTTCCGACACACGGATAGCCGTCCCCAGCTTGTACGCCCCGATGGACTGCTGGCCGAAGGTATCCTGGCTGTCCGGGTAGAGGCCGTTCTCTTCCATCCAGGACGCTTCGCCATGACCCGTCACGATGGGAATCTTGCGGTCGCCGCTGGTATGGATGACCGTCGCCAGGCCGCGGAAGAAGTTCTCTTCCTGGAGCTTATCGATGAGCTGGTGTTCGAATTCGTCCGGTACCAGATAGCCACCATCAGCATCGGTGCCTGCACTCAGGGCGTTCTGTACATCGATGAAGTTCTTATGGCGGATGCTGTCCCAGAAGGCCTTACGGTAAGTATCGGACGCACGGCCTTTCTTTTCCACTCCGCCCTGGCCTGCACCAGGGAATTCCGTAATCGGTGTAGTAGTGGGCTGGGCAAGCTGGGCGTCGAGCTGCTGCTGGCGTTCCAGGCGGTCGATTTCCTTGCCGAGATTTACTACATCCGCTTCCATCTTGTCGTAGCGAGCCGCATCTTCTGCAGAGACCATGCCGTTCTCATCACGGACGGTATCCAGAAAATTCTTGGCGGCATCCCACAGATTCTTGCGTTTCTCACGCAGTGCTAAAATCGTATCCATTGTTGTCCTCCTTAATGAATGAGCAATGCCAGCCGGTTCTCCAGGGAAGCGGCTGGCACTTTATTGACAGGTTCATGTGGTTTCAGTTTTTGTACGAAGGAACTGGTGACGGTGGCCGGGCTGTAGAGCATGGCTTCCGGCTGTTCTTCATTTCCCTTCTTCTGGTCGAACAGGATTTCATCGGCAAAGCCAAGTTCTACCGCCTTCTTCGCGTTGAGCCAGGTCTCGTCATCCATCATGTGCGAAATCTTCGTGCGGGCCAGGCCGCTCTTGATTTCGTAAGCGTTGATGATGCTCTCCTTGACTTCGCTCAGCATGCCGATGGTTTTTTCCATCTCTGCCTGGTCGCCATAAGCCAGGGTCGCCGGATTATGGATCATCAGCATGGCCACTGGCGACATACAGACCTTGGTTCCGGCCATGGCGATGACAGAGGCCGCCGAAGCAGCCAGTCCGTCAATCTTGACGGTGACGTTCCCCGGATAATCCATGAGCATGTTATAGATCTGGGCAGCGGCAAAGCAGTCACCGCCCGGACTGTTGATCCAGAGGGTGATATCGCCGCTGCCCGCATTCAGTTCTTCCTTGAACGCCTTCGGCGTCACCTCATCGCCCCACCAGGTCTCGTCCGAGATCTGGCCGTCCAGGTACAGTGTCCGTTCACTACCGAAGGCATCGGGGGCCGCATTGGTCACCCACTTCCAAAATTTATGTTTCATTCGTTTCTCCCTTCCGGGCAAAGACCCCGGCATCCTTAAGCTTGGTCATGCTGCCGTTCACCAGGTACAGATTACCGCCTTCCTCATCGGGGACGGGATTCATGTCTTCCATCTCCCGGATATCGTTGGCGGACAGCCAGCCGTTCTGTCGGCCGATGCTGTACCCGGTCATGCGGCTCTCGTAGTCGCCGCGCATGAGGCCGTTCACGTTGAACTTGAGGAAATACTGTTTCTTCTCTTCCGGCAGGAACAGGGCTTTCTGCATAGCCTGTTCCCAGCGGATGACCCATGGATCCAGCGTGTACTTCACAAATTCCATGGACTGCTGCTCAATATTATTGAAGGAACTTTTCTCCAGGTCGCCAATCATGTGTGGCGGGATGCGGTAGAGCCGGGCAATCTCATCGAGCTGGAACTTCCGTGTTTCCAGGAACTGTGCTTCTTCCGGCGGGATGCCGATCTGCTGGTACTTCATGCCTTCTTCCAGCACAGCCACCTTGTGGGCATTGCCCGTCCCCCGGTAGACGGCATTCCACGAATCCCGGACTTTGGCCGGATCCTTCAGAACGCCTGGATGTTCCAGCACCCCGCTGGGGCTGGCCCCGTTCGCAAAGAAAGAGGCACCGTATTCCTCGCAGGCCATGGTCATGCCCACGGCATTGCGGGCCATGGCAATCGGCGAATAACCGACCAGGCCGTCAAACCCAAGGCCGGGGATATGCAGCACTTCTTCCTTCTGCAGGGCCACCTGCCCATACGGCTTGATGTTCGGATTCTCATCTCCCGTCTTGGTATACAGATAAAAAATCTTTCCCCGGTCATCCCGGCAGACGGTCATCTTGTCCGGCCTGAGCGGGTATAGTCCCTGTACCCGCCCTAATCGGTCGCGGATGATCTGGGCGTAAGCATTGCCCCAGATGAGCAGGTGGCTCATGAGCGTTTCCCGGAAGATAAACGAAGTCATCTCCGGATTCGGCTCATCATG